>JBEKTA010000017.1:0-13858 GCA_049516515.1 Methanoregula sp.
TTTTGTATTTTTAATTTCAGAACTTCTTGTCGCCATTGAGTTCGTCCAGCAGTTCTGCAAGCGTTGCCCTCCGTTCGGCATACGCGTCATGCTGGTGGATGCTTTCTTCATTGGTCTGCTTGATGGTGACCACGGCATCTCCCGGTAAATAGTCAAATCCGGTCAGGACTTTTTTTGCCATCTCCCGGACGCAGTCTTCCACAAACCGGGGATTTTTATGCGCGGCAAGCACCACGGCACCTTCGTCGCCACGTTTCAGGAGCTCGTAGATGCCCGCGCTCATGGACTCCTTGAGGATCCCGATGATCTTTTCGAGGTCGACGTACTGGTCGTCATCGGTCTCAATGCAGAGGAAGCCCCGGCCCCGCTGGTTGTGGGTCGCCATCGGGACTTCGGTGAAGAACGCATCGATGGTTTTCCGGTCGACTCCCAGCCCTTCGAGGACACGGTTTGCCCGCTCTTTCATGATGTTCTGGGCACAGGGGCACGCGGTCATGCCGGTGACTTCGGCGCCGATGCTCTTTCGCACGATCGGTTCGCGGAAGGTCCTTTTTGCGATTGCCCGCGCATGCACCTTGACGACTTCGTGGCAGGTTGTGTGACTCACCGGCGTCTCGCGCTTGACCATGAACTCGCTGCGCATGAGTACCTCCGTGCGATCAGCGTACTCGTGGCGATCAAGCAGTTTGCGTGCCACTGCGCTGCACAGGTTCTCGATCTCGTTGACCTTTCCTTCGATTGCCTGCTGGAGAACCTCGTCGATCACTTCAAAGTTCCGGGACAGGTTGGCACCTTTCAGGCTGCCGGGCAGGTCCACGTAGACATTGAAATTTGAGATAAAAACGACCGGCCTTTTACCGGGGCGGGTAACTTCCACAAGTTTTTTTACGTTTTTTACCCCGACCCGGGTGAGGTTTATCCTGACATCTGGTGATGTGGCCTGGACATCGGGCAGTTTCCCGCTGAACGGCTGATCCGGGGCGTTGTCCACTGCTGCGTGTTTAATAAGTCATCGCATCCGTACTGATTTCACGTGCTCTTCTTTAGTTTTTTCATATAATATTTATGTGCTTTGTTGCTGATATCAAAGGGATTAGCCTATGATGAAAAAATACTATGAGTCCGATGCCGATCTGTCGGTGCTGAAGGGAAAGAAGATCGCCGTGATCGGGTACGGGTCACAGGGTCGGGGACAATCCCTGAACCTGCGGGACAGCGGCCTTGATGTGATCATCGGCCTGCGCAAAGGAAAGAGCTGGGATGCCGCGACAAAAGACGGCATGACCGTGATGCCCGTCGCTGATGCGGCAAAGAAGGCAGATATTATCCAGATCCTCCTGCCGGATGAACTCCAGGCATCCGTCTACAAAAGCGAGATTATGCCGCACCTCTCCGAGAACAAGGTCCTGATGTTCTCCCACGGGTTCAACATCCACTACGGCCAGATCGTGCCGCCGGCAAACGTCGATGTGATCATGGTGGCGCCAAAGGGCCCCGGTTTTATGGTGCGCCGGCAGTACGAGGAAGGCAAGGGTGTTCCCGCACTCATTGCCATCGAGCAGGATCACACGGGAAAAGCTCATAAGACCGCGCTTGCGTATGCAAAGGGTATCGGCGCGACGCGTGCCGTTGTCCTTGAAACCACGTTCCGCGAGGAGACCGAGACCGATCTCTTCGGTGAGCAGGCAGTACTGTGCGGTGGTATCTCCTCACTTATCAAGGCCGGGTTTGAGACCCTCGTTGACGCAGGGTATGCGCCTGAGATGGCGTACTTAGAGGTCTGCCACGAGACGAAACTCATCGTCGATCTTATTTACGAGGGCGGACTCACAAACATGCGCCAGTATGTCAGCAACACGGCGCAGTACGGGGATATGACCCGGGGCCCCCGGGTGATCGGACCTGAAGCATACGAGGCGATGGAAGAGATCCTTCTTGAGATCCAGAGCGGAGAGTTCGCTAAAGAATGGATGCTCGAGAATATGGTCAACCGCCCGGTCTTCAACGCGCTCACGAAGGCTGATGAGGAGCATCTCCTTGAAGAGACCGGCAAAGAAGTACGGGCCATGATGCCCCAGTTCAGAAAATAATTGTATCCCTTTTTCCCCGCAAGCCTTTTTTCATCCGGTTTTTGGTGGGATGCCTGCGTATGCCCGGCAGGTGAAAACTTTTTGTTAAAAGAGGTACGTTTAATTCTGTATGAAGATCTGCATCATCTATCATTCAGAGACCGGAAACACCCGGCACATTGCGCAGCATATCGCATCTGCCACTATCGACAGCCACCTTGTAGAGGTAACCGACTGTGTCCAGCGTTCCTCACTGACGCGGTTTCTTATGCAGTGCAAAGCGGCGATGAGTGAAGATACAACGAAGATCGAACCCTCCCGTCTTGACGTAAAAGGGTATGACCTGCTGGTGTTCGGTTCGCCGGTCTGGGCATTTAAGCCGACGCCGGCCATCCATACGATCATCGACGCCATCACCAGCTGTGAGAATAAGCGGGCGGTCGCGTTTGTAACCTGCGGCGGCAAGCCCGGCCAGAGCGGGGATGTCTTCAAAAAATGGATCGAAGCGAGGGGCATGTCCTTTATGGGATTTTTGTCCGTAAACCAGAAGGATATCGAAGACGAAGCAAAGAATGCCGCTCTCGTTGCCTTCGTGACTGCGGCCGCGCCAAAACTGGTGTGACCGGGGGTTCATGTTACGGTGAATGAGTGGTGCGTGCTGACCTTTTTATAGTGCCTTTTTGGATCTGGATGGATACCGGGCCTGTGTGGTTTTTCACCGGGTCGATAAGGGTATGGTGCCTTGAGAAAGTCTTTTGCACCTATGCATCCCTTAGAGTATACACGTATGACGGACTCTCATGAAGATCTCCTAAAAAATGCCTATTCCCATATATCAGAAAAAACTGCCTCATCGGAACGCTTCGTCGTCCCTGAGGCAAAGGCATACATTGAGGGCAAGACCACCATCCTTGAAAATTTCATCGAGATAGCCGACACTGTCCGTCGTGACAAGGATCACCTGATGAAGTACATTCTCGGCGAACTGGGAACGTCGGGAAAGATTGATGGCAACCGTGCAATCTTCAACGGGAAGTTCGAGATCTCGCTGTTCCGGATGATCATCAAGAGCTACGTTGACGATTACGTGATCTGTTCCGAGTGCGGCAAGCCTGACACGCGCCTTGTAAAAGATGACCGGGTCCTCACCCTCCGCTGTGATGCCTGTGGTGGTCACCGTCCGGTCCGGAAACGAAAGGTAAGGACCGAACCGGTCTCGGAGAGCCTTGAAGAGGGACAGGTACTCGATGTCGAGATCCAGTCCCTTTCAAAGCGTGGGGATGGTGTCGTGAAGATGGGCCGTTATATCATGTACGTGGCAAACGCGAAACCCGGCCAGAGCGTGAAGATCAAGATCTCGCGTATCTCCGGGTCCATCGTCTTTACTGAACGGGCCGAATAAGGCTGGACGGGAAGTACGGGATCAATCCCTCTTATCCCCACCTATGACTCTCATCCAATCCGGGCTCAATTTTGGCCCCGATTACTTTTTTCACTCCCCAAAATAAGCCCGTATCGGGCTCTGTTTAAAAATAACCTCAAATTGGACTTATTTTTGAAATCGGACGAAATAAAACGTTCACATAGACGCATTTTGAGGGCGGCTCCTAGGCCCGGATGGGGTTTTCTGTTGAGGACGGAAATGATCGCCGCCAGAACGCGAATATGACCCTGTAAAGGGCATTATATGGGGCTCAAATTAGGCGTATTTTTGCAAACATGTCCCTTAAAACGGTCTGATTTATTGGGATCACAATCGGGCTGTTTTAAGGGCCTGAATTTGCCGGTAAACGGCGATTTGGGTCGGATTTTCTACGTCGTGGAGTCCTTTCAGGATTAACGATGTACCGTGGCTCAGGAAAATGCTGGTACGGATTCCACATCTGCCGGTTTTGATCAAAAATCTTTCAGCATTCTTTTCCTGTCACAGGATTTTTTCAAAAGAACTCCCTGTGACATCGGATCATGTACGCTTCTATAAAAGAAGCCAAAAAAAGAATGTTAAGAATTATTGCGGGGGCACTTACTTCTGCTTTGCAAGGCCTTTGAGGAGGTCATCGCAGTTGCCGGACAATTTTTTGCAGGCCTTCTTTATGATGGTCAGGGGGTTTTTCTTCGCGTTCTTGGTCGTTACCAGCAGCTCCGGGTCTGAGAACTGGAACTCGATGGTGTATTTTGCGACATCTACGTCCGGATCAGTCAGGATTTCCTCGACAAGGGCGTTCATGAACGTGTGACCCTCCCCCTGGATGACGAGTCGGACCTTGTCTTTTTCGAGTTCAAGTACTTTTACAATCATGCACCTATGTTTGGGAATCTGTGAACTATTAAAGTATGGGTGAGCTCGGTATGGTGCCGTAAAAATCCTGCACGGCCGGGACAAAAAAAATGCTTGGTTTTAAGAAAATTCGAAGACTTCGCCGTCATGTGCAAGGTGTGGGTACTCCCACGGCATCACGTGACTGATGTGGACGCACCGGAACGCCTTCGGGTGCAGGCTCTCGGCAAGCGTGCAGGCATCGAGGTAGTTCATGTGCTTGGTGATCGTCATATGCGAGGGCACGAGGGCATCAAGCAGGAGAAGGTCGAGGTTTTCGAGCAGATCGAGGCCTTTTTGTGGGATGTCACGGTTGGTATCAGAGGTGTACCCCACTCTCACCCCGCCCGCTTCAAAGACAAATCCGCAGGTGTACGCCGGGGGGTGCTTTACCAGAAACGGCGTGACGGTGATCCCGAAGAGATCGAACGGTACATACGGCTCCACCGGCATCCGGTCGAAGTCCAGGAAACGGAATGTTTCGCCGCAGTACCGGAGCACCGGATCGGCGGCATAAACCGGGGGTACCTTCTGTACCCGGTAAAACTCGCCAAAACCCATGAAATGATCGTAGTGCCCGTGGGTCCAGATCACCGCATCGATGTGAGGTGAGCCGGACCGGAGGAGCTGCTGCCTGAGGTCGGGCGAGGAATCCACAAGGATGTGCCGGCCGCCATTTTCGATGAGGATGGAGGTCCGGAGCCGGCCGGTGCCAGTCTTGTGGGCACGCGTGCACTGGGGGCAGTCGCACCCGATCTTCGGGGTCCCGATGGCATCCCCGGTACCGAGCAGTGTAAACTTCATCCTACATCCAGTTCAGGTTCCGGATCGCTTCGCGGTTTCTGACCATGCGGATCCCTTTTTCGAGGTCTTTGTGGTCGATGGCTTCGCGCTTGTCCATGAGTGCTGAAAGGAGTGCCTCTTTTACCATGAGCCGTATATCGGCGCCCGAGAAGCCCTCGGTCAGTGCCGCCATTTCCTGGTAATCGCAGGTGCAGTCCATTGATGACGTGACGCTCTTTATGATCTCCTTACGCATCTCTTCACCGGGCAGGCCAAACTCCACAACCTCGTCAAACCGTCTCCACGCGGCCTCATCAAGGAGCTGCGGGTGGTTGGTGGCGCCGATCAACAGGACACCATTTTTGACGAGGCTGATCCGGTCGATATTTTTCAGGAGCGCATTGACCGCCCGCTTCAGTGCGCCATGGTCGTCGGAGACCCGGCTCTTTGCGATAAAATCGAACTCGTCGATAAAGAGGATGGACGGGGAGAGTTTCTTTGCAAGCTCGAAGATCTTGTCGATGTTTTTGGAGGTCTCTCCGAGATACTGGGAGGTAATCATCGAGAGCCGGACTTCGAGGACCGGCATGTGCATATTGTGGGCCATCGCAAGGGCAAGCGAGGTCTTCCCGGTCCCGGGCTGGCCGACAAAGAGAAGTTTCCCCACCTCATAGATACGGTGACGGTTCAGGAAGTCCCGGTGGTGCAGCGCATGGTGGATCTTGTCGATGATCGCGGTCTGCTCGGGCGTGCAGATGATGTCTTCCATCCGCTGCTCGACCTCATCGGGGGCCATCACGATCACAAGGTCGAGGGCACCCCGGATTTTCTCATCCTCACCGATCAGCTTGGAGATTTTTGCATCGAGGCTGGCCTTGGTGTCTTCGTAGCGCGGGTTTGCCTTCCTTGCCTCATCGTATGAAACACCTGTGCCGTTAAAAGATTCAAAGAAAAATGCAAGGGCCGGGTTCTGCCCGATGAGTGGTTTACCTCCCTGCGCAAGGAACCATTCTGCGGCCGGCTTGAGGGTTGTCAGCTTCATACGTTGTCCGAAGTCTTCGTACGAAACGAACGGGTTTTTAGTCATCTTCTCATGCGCATCCGCGATGTCGAGCGTGCGCTTGATCAACCCGTCGCTCACGTACACCGGGCGCTTGATGCTTTTGGTCTCTCCCGAACAGAACATCTCCCGGCATGCCGGGGTCAGGTCATTGAGATCGAGCGTCGGGTTCTGGTTGAAAATTTCGGCCGTCAGAATGACTTCCATGATGCGCAGGCTTTCCAAATCTCCGGACATGGCTGTAACCTTTATTATTTAACACCTGAATCTTTATACCTATCCGATCACCGGGTCGTCACGATGCAGCCGTCGGCAGTCACAATGAGGGTGTGTTCATGCTGGGAAACAAGCGAGCCCGGAATATCCGAAAGGACCGGGTAGCCATAGACGATCCGGGACCGGGAAAGGCCAAGAAGTGCGAGATCCTTTTTCCTGTCATGAAGCCAGCGGCGGGAGAATGGGAGTCCCCTGCGGTCCCCGATCTGCTCCATGACTGCACGGGCTGCCGGGATACGGACTGGTTTTTCCGCGATCTGGGAGTAGATCTCGACCCGGGTCTTCTCGCCGACGCGCCCGCTCCCGGTCGTGGCGAACGGTTCGATGGCAAACGCCATACCCTCTTCGAGAACGGTGCCTCCGTTGATCGCGATGTTCGGGATTGTCGGGTCCTTGTGGAGCACGTACTGATCGAGCCCGTGGCCGGTGAGGTTTGCAATGGGCCGGTACCCCCGGCGCGTGATCTCGTTTTCCACGATCGCACCGAGGTCTCCAGCGGTCACCCCGGGCCTGACCGCCCGTATCGCTGATTCAAGTGCCTCGCGGGACGCTTCAAGGAGGAGCGCGTTCTTTCCCAGGTCGACTGTTGTGGCGGTATCCGCAATGTAACCGTCGATCTGCACCCCGAGATCGAGCTTGACGACATCTCCTTTTGCAAAGACCCGCTCATCACCGGTCGATGCGGTATCGTGCGCTGCGTCCTCGTTTAAGGAGACGTTGAGCGGGAAGGCAAGTGCTGCGCCCTCGTTTTTCACCCGGGCCTCTACGGATTCAACCAGTTCAAGGTAAGACCCGCCGACCCGGATTTCCTGTGCGCTTTCTTTTAAGATGGTGGCGGCAAGTTTTCCTGCTGCCAGGTATTTTTCGAGCATCTCGTCCTTCATACGATCAGGTTCTCCTCAAATCTCGTAAAATCCTCAAATTTATGTGCACGTACCATGCCCATGTCTTCGAGGCGTATGCCGCCGACCCCGGGATAATAAAGGCCCGGTTCGACCGTGACGACAAAACCCGCTTCGAGTGTCGCTCCTGCCGGTCCCACCGTGGGGAGTTCGTGGACTTGGAGCCCGATACCGTGGCCGAGGTTGTGGATGAACCCCCGGGTATCGCTCTCATACCCCCGGCTTTTGAAATAGTCCACGACCGCGGTGTGGGCTTCCGCTCCCGGCACCCCGGCTTTTATGTGGGAGATCCCGATCTGCTGTGCCTCTTTTACGGCCTCGTACATATCGATAATCTGCCGGTCCGGTTTTCCTTTCGAGACGGTGCGGGTCATGTCCGCGTAATATCCCGTGGCCTCGTCCCGGGGGAACATGTCGATTACAATTGGTTCGTGGGGCCTGAGCGGGCCGCTCCCGATGATGTGCGGAAACGCAGAATCCTCGCCGCACGAGATGATGGTCTCCACTGCCCGGCAGCCGTCATCCATGAGCTGCTTGTGCATCGCTGTCCGCACCAGTTCCGAGGTGAGCGGCGCGCCGTCATGGTACAGGATGCCTTTTTTTGTGGTCGTGTTCCTGATAAGCGAGATCCCGAGTTCCATCGCGCGTTCGGTTTTCTTCTGCACCGTCTGTATGAGCCGGATCTCTTCGGGCGTCTTTTTTGCCCGCACTTTTTCAATGGTTCCTTCGTCCACGATCACCCGGGCCGACTCTTCGAGCGCCCGCAGGAGGGCCGCGGGAAGAGTGGATGAGACAAGAATGGTCTTTCCGGTCTGTCCTCGGATCATCTGCGCGGCCGCCTTCCACGGGTTCTTCTCTTTCTTTGAGATATCGGGAAGACCGGCCTGCGTCCGGGTTATTACAGCGGTGATCGATTCACGGGAGGCCCGTTCGGCTTCCATCTGGGGGACAATGATTGTCCCGGGTCCCCGGTGTTTTTTGAAAAAAACAAAGGGATCATGCATCACAAACCTGGAAAGGTAGCGCATATCGGCGTCCTCTCCCCCGGCATAGTGCACAAAGGCATCCGCCCCGCACTTCTTCATTGCTGCGTCCAGTGGATCCATTCCCGTACATCTACGCGCTGAAACGTCAAGTACTTTTATTCCCGGATTCTAACATACGAGTGATGGACGAAACAACAAAAGAACAGTTCCGGTGGAAATTCTACCGTCTGGCCCTCCAGCTCAACGCGATTATCCTGCTCGTGGCGCTCTCGGTGGTTGCAGTCTTCCTTGTCCCGGTCCCGTACCGGCTTCCTGCCGTGGCAGTCATGCTGGTCATCGCCGTTGTACTTTCATGGAACTTTGTCCTGAAATACAGGTCGACCAAAGCATGGCTTGATGAGCATTGAAATAAAGGTAAAGATAGAGGGAAAGAACAAAAGGAAACGGGATAATCCCGTGACGATACCATGCTCAAGAGAATGAAGGAAGAGATTGAACTCTTAAGCCGGCACATCGAGGTGGCCCGGACGGTATCTGAGCACCAGCCAATCGGGATCATGAAACTTGCCGAGATTCTCGATCTCCCTTCTCACAGGATACGGTACTCCCTTCATGTGCTCGAACAGCTGGGCTACATCCGCGCATCATCGGAAGGGGCTGTCGCAACTGAACGGACACGGGAACTCTTCGCGCACTTAAACGAGGATCTGGACGATATTATCCGGCTCGTGAACGCGATGAAAAAGTCCTGACCGGCAATTCCCCCGCATACGTCCCGTTTTACTGGTCACGACCCGTGGTTTCTGGCAGGCTTGTGAACGCCATTTCATCATTAGTTACCTTTAAAAAGCCCCACAAAGAATCTAATAAGGCACAGATGACTGTTGCCGCCATAACTCAGTTGGTAGAGTGGCTGGCTGTTAACCAGCATGTCACAGGTTCGAGTCCTGTTGGCGGCGCTTATGGGCCTGTAGCTCAGTCCGGTTAGAGCGCCCGGCTCATAACCGGGCGGTCATGCGTTCGAATCGCATCAGGCCCATTGCAATTTCCGCTCTTGCCCTTTCTCCCGTACCGTCACTCCCGACGGTCACGTTTTTAAGATTTTCCATTTTCCGGTAAGCCTGCCCCTTTCGTCCCTGTCCGGGATTATTTGGCAAAGTTTCTATGGCTGGAAATCAGAGCAACCACCATGGAATGCCCCGTGTGCGGCAGCGATTGCGTACATCCGGCACCGGAGGTCCTCAAAGATCTCCCCACGCGTTTTCTTCCCTGCCCCGGATGCCGCATGCGGGTTCTTGACAAACGTGCACCGCTCTCTGCATTGGAGTACGCAGAACCCTGCTCCTGCGGGAAACGGTTTATTGACGATGTCTTTGTGCACATGTACGTGATCATGCGGGAGGAAGGCGATCTCACCTCCCACGATCCGCTCATTGCGGTCGGATCTCCGCTCATTCATCCCGGTGTTGTATTGGACCGGCCACCGTTTCTCCCGAAAAAATCCCTGCTGCTGCTGTCGGGGAGGGTACATGAGAAGGCGGCCCGGCGGATCGTTGCCAAAGTCCCCGAAGTCCGGGGTGTTGTTAAGTCAGCAGACTTTGTACCGGGGCTCGTCTCCTGCGATGCCGGGGTTATGCCACGGACCTATACGCTCCTTGCCGGGTGCGATGTCAGGGCCGATATCTACCCGCTCGCCACCGGGCCTCTTGTCGTGTACAAGCAGCAGTCCCTCATCCATATCGAGTTCCCGCGCGCCGGCTATCCCAAACTGCGGTCGGTTGCGGCCCACGTGGGAAAACCCCCGGCCCCCTTCTTTGTGGACGCCTGCTCGGGACCGGGGACGCTCGGGCTTACAGCGGCGTGCCTTGGTGTGCCGCACGTGGTCATGAACGATGCCTGGTACGCGTCGGCGTTCTGGTCGGCGGTTAATACCGAAGTCAACCGCGCTTACTTCGATGTCGGGGAGGTACGGATCTACGGGCAGCTTGGGGATATGGCCCGTCACCCGGTCGTCCGGGAGCCGGTAAAAATTGCCGAAACCACCGGACGGCAGGTGATTGAAGTTTACCAGGGTGATTTCCGGAACCTGGATCGCGTGATACCCAATGGTGCCCACCCGGTTGCAGCCTTGGATGTTTTTGAAAAGAACGACCAGAACGGGGTATCCGCCATACTCCGCGACTGGCAGGGGCGCATGGGCGGGGACGCGTTTGTTCCCTGAACTGATTGCCCTTCCTTCGGGGGCAGTGTGCGGAAAATCCCGTAGGATAACCGGTCTGTGGGTGACAAGGATTTATTGACCGGCAGGCAAAGGTATATGGGGACTAGCCCGGGTGGCTCGGCGTCACTTGTAACCCGAAACCGTCGGTACGCGGGGGGCGAAGTTTGACGAAGGCTGCAACGATCTGCTGGCGCCTCTCGTATTCTGACGTTGAAACCTCGTCCCATGAGGTCGATGGCCAGGTATCAAAATTCCGGAGGGAATGGCGACCTGTCGCTGCGGGAACCGGTTCAGGCCCGGAAGGGAGCAGACTTACCGCAGACATACGGCGCCCATGGGGTAACGGGGCGGAGGAGGAGTATTTTGGCAAAAGGAGCAACGTACAGTCGACTGATAACACGTCCCCATTTCTTGTGATACCATGTCAAAAGTCACCATTATCGGTGCAACCGGCAATGTCGGTATGTTTGCCGCATATGCCATTTCCGCAGATCCCCACGTCCACGAGATCCAGCTGTACGGGCGCGAAGGGCGCGAATCTCTCTTAAAAGGAATCGCGCAGGATTTTATCGATTCATTCGCGGCCCGGGGGACAAATATCAGGATCACCTGGACGACCAGCCTCAAGGATGTGGCCGGGTCCGATATCGTGGTCATTACTGCCGGAACTCCCCGCGGCCCGGGGCAGGACCGTCTTGATCTTGCGCTTGGGAATGCCCGTGTCGTTGCACCTATGGCACGGACGATCGGCGCTGTCGCTCCCGACACGAAGATCATCGTGGTGACAAACCCGGTAGATGTGATAACGTGTGTCGCCCTCAAGTATTCCGGGCTCAAGCCCAACCAGGTCTTTGGCCTTGGCACGCATCTGGATTCGATGCGGTTAAAATCGCTGATTGCGACCTATTTTAAAGTGCACGTGAGCGAAGTCCACACCCGTATTATCGGGGAACACGGCGACAGCATGGTGCCTCTCTGGTCGGCGACCACGATCGGCGGGATCAAGATCTCCAACCTGCCGGCGTTCGCGCACCTGCCGGTGCAGGACTTCATCCAGTCCGTGAAATCCAGCGGCGAACAGATTATCAAAAACAAGGGATCGACGGTGTACGGTCCCGGCGAAGCAATTGCGTCGCTCGTAAAGACTGTCCTTGGCGACGAAAACCGGATCCTGACCGTTTCATCCTACGTGAAAAGCGAAGTTCACGGGATCGGCGGTGTCTGTATCGGCGTTCCTGCCCGGATCAACCGGAACGGTGCGTTCCCGGTGACCATCAGGATCGATGAATCAGAGGTCATCGCGTACCGGGAATCCGTCGAGAAGATCCGCACAACGACGCACCAGATTGTCCAGACACTTGAGAGCGAAAAAGAGCCGGGTGCTCCCAAAAAGACGAAAAGATCCCCGTCCGGAAACTCCGGTCTCTGATGTTAAAGGATTAAAAAAGCGGGAATAAGGATAACCGATCCCGGTTTTACATAAGCGTTACTTCAACAATTTCTGCACGTTCGACACCGGGGATCGTATTGAGTTTTCCCTCGATGGCATCCGTCTCGCCGCCCGCGTCATTGACGATCGCGACAAGTTTGAGCGCCTTAAGCCCGAATCCGATCGGCTCTTCCTGGATATCCTGAATGCCCGGCAGTTTCTGCTTGAGCGCGCTTTTTAGTTTTTCAAGGTCAACCTCGGGAGATTCCGGCATGACCCTGACAATTACGGCAACTCCGCCCATGCCTCACGGTCCCCCGAATCCACATTTCGGGCAGACGTAGGGAATACTCTGCTCCCTGCACCGGTAGCACCGGGTGATCTCGACACCGCACGAGGGGCATGCGAAAGCCGTTGAGCCCTCTTCTGCAAGCGGAGCGCTGCAGGATGTACACTTTTTATCTGACATGATATCGCTCCTTTAAGGATTCCTATAGTATCTCTTTTAGTACCTTTAAAAGGTTGTACCAATGCCGGTGCCGCAAACCTGCTCCCCAGAGAGCCACCGGGAGATCCGGGGCGAGTCGGTTCCGTTAAGGATGAACGCCCTGATCCGGTGCTCGAGTACGTAGGGAAGAAAGCAGGGATCGACGACATCGGTTGCCACAGGTTTTGCAATCCGGGCAAGGAGTTTTCCCTCTGTCTCTATACCATCCACGGATTTGAGCACCAACAGATCGCCACCGATCATGCCGGCGACCCATGCGGCGATGGTATCGGAGGTGATATCCCACGAATGGGGGAGGGGATCATGCCAGCGCAGGGCACAGTAGGGGAGGAGGACGCACGTGTCCCGGGGACGTGCGATCCGCGTGGTTGTCCCGATGCCCTGTGCGGCGAGCGTCCACCCGAACTGGTCCATGGAAGCGCATGCCATCCAGTGGGCAACATCGGCATCGGTGGCGGCGCCAGACTGCCGCACGGCATCGGCAAATACCCCGCCTCCCGGGACGATCAGAAGGGGACGGTGAGCGGATCGCAGGGCCGGGATAATCTCCCCGAGATGGGGAGCAAGGCTGCCGCCCAGTTTCACGACCGTTACAGGTGACTTTTCATCATTCTTCCCGTGCCGTGCCTGCACTGTCATCTCCCAAGGGTTATATTCCCTGATTATAAAAAGGAAGATACCGGGTCTTTTATGCGCCGCCTCGTTGTGTTCCTGCTTTTATGCGTCTGCGTGGTATCGTGCGGTGCAGTGAATATCATCGAGTTCTGCCCGGACCCGTATCTTGCCAATGATATGGATGAATATGTCGTCCTGTCAGGTCACGGATCCCTTGACAATATTGCAATCTCTGATAACCACGGCGGCTTCCGGTTTCCTCCCGGGACTTTTATCAACGGTACCCTGACCGTCGCACGGAGTGCTCCCGCGTTTGAAAAGACCCACGGGAGGCTCCCGGATTTTGAATGGCAGGATTATTCCCCGGAGGTGCCGGACGTGGTCTCGGGCGGGACACTGCGCCTCGCCAATGCCGGTGATGAACTGATGGTGTACGAGAACAGCCGGCTCGTGCAGAAGATTACCTGGCCCGGGGACGTGAAACCCCGGGAAGGCCAGGTCCATTTTCTCGAAAACGGTGTCTGGGATCCCCGCCCGCTCATGCTCGGCCAGTCACGGCTTGCTACGGGGACCTTTGGGAATGTGACAGTCACCGCCTTTGTCTCCCCGGATAGTTCCCTTACGGTATTTTCCCGTGCTGTTGCGTCAGCACAGCACCAGATACTGGTGAATGTCTACGAACTCTCCAGTGC
>JBEKTA010000018.1:0-13799 GCA_049516515.1 Methanoregula sp.
CCCCTCAAGGGGGAGGGAATAAGTCAATAGCGTTGATTTCGCCATTGAATATGACTTTTGCAAGAGGCTCAATTTATGAAGTCACTTCCGGGTTTCCCGTCAAAGAAAAGCTCCCCGAACGCGTCGTCCTCGTAAAAAACGGTGTCCGTGCCGTCAAGTATCTCCGCTATCTCCTTTCGCCGGTCCTGTGAGTACGTGCAGCCCGAAGGGTTCTGGGAGTTTGGGATACCGTAGAAGAATTTTACCGGCGTCTCCTTTGTCATCTTTGTAAACGCCCCTGGGCCCGGCCCGTCATGATCGAGTGGCACGGCCTCAAAGACCGGCTCGTAGAGCGAGAACGCTTCTATCGCCCCGAGATACCCCGGCCGCTCCATGCCCACCCGGTCGCCGGGGTTTATGAAGATCTTCGCGAAGAGATCGAGGCACTGCTGCGACCCGTTCACGATCTGGATCTCGTCCGCAGTCGCGGGGATGCCGAGCCTTTTTCTGTACCGCTCCGCGATATACTCCCGCAGCGGCCGGTAGCCGTCAGTCGTCGAGTACTGGAGGGCAGACCGGGGATCTGCAGTAAAGACATCCCGTGCTGCGGTTGCAATGCCCTCCGTATCGATCAGCGCAGACGATGGGAGCCCGCCGGCAAACGAGATGATCGAGGGATCGGCAGAGACCCTGAAGAGTTCCCCGAGAAACGAGGCCGGGGCATGCTCTATTCGCCGGGCAAAGGTAAAGGTCATGGTACGCCTGAACGTGAAAACTGATTGCGTACTTCTGTTGGCTTTCGCCACTAAAAATGTGGTGTTTGCTTAAAGAAAATAAAAAACAATCCGATATGATGTGGATATTGTTACCTCTCTTTCCATGAGCGATGAACTCCGCCACCCCCGGAGGGATACCCCCGCGGCGGATCAGGGACTCTAAACCTTCAACATTCCCCTTCCCCGCCGTGCCTCGAAAGAGGCCCTGAAGCGGGGGACCCTCATATCTGTTTAAATGATTTACATAATTCCCGTGTAAATCGGATCGGTTTATGCTTTTTTTTAAAATCTCACTCTGTTTAGTGAAGACTTTTAGAAGGAAAGATACCTTGAAAATTCAACAATCTCATCTGCCGTTGCCCGTTTTCGGCAGCTCCCTCCTGGCAGTCTTGTTTAATGGTCTTACTGTTTTTCTTTTTGTTTTATGGGTCAATATTTTTGTGATCGACCCGGTCCGGCGATCTGATCACCGGCCCCGGATCCCCACTGATATCGCCATAAAATTTCCGACGTAAAATTTGTGCCCCTATAGGATTATCCTCAAGGACTTCTTTTACTTCCTATAAAGGAAACGACGAAAAATCTAAAATTTATGTGATTTTTGCCCGTAAAACTGCCGAAAAAAATGGACCGGGATCCTGATCAGGACGAAGACAACTATGGCCTCATCAGAATCATCACTCAAAAAAAGATTACTTCCCGGTCTTTCGGAACAGGAAGATCACGCCACACAGGCACATTGCTCCGATGACTGGCACTGCATCAAGCCCGGACTTGGGGGTATTGGTAGGCAGCGGCGGTAGCGTGGATGCGGGAGTGCCTGCAGCCGATGCATTAACAGGACTGCTCACGGTCGGCTGGATGGTAGGGAAGAGTGTTGGATTGGATATTTGGGTGGGAGCAGGACCGGTATACCCGGAGGACCCGCCGGAGGGGGTTTGTCCCCCGCCGACAGACTGGCCGTGATGACCCGGTGCTGGTGTCGGAGATGTAGTGGGTGCTGTTGTCGGGGGTAATCCTGATATCAATATAACGGCAGTTACCTGCTGATCGTCAACCGTGGCACTAACCGTTGCCGTCCCCGCACCCGCTCCTGCGGTAAATGTAGTCGAGCTCGCACCGTTCGTGGTCGTCCCAGACGATGGGATGCTGCCGATATTAACCGGGGAAACTCCGAATGTAACCGGGATGCCGTCCGGGACGAAAACCCCGCCTCCCGAGGTATCGGTGGGTGTTGAGTCGAACGTCAGGTTCGCCCGGATCGTGGAGGTCCCGAGGGGGGAGATGGAAGTCGGATTGGCTGTGATGCCGAGTTCCAGCCACGGGGAAGAAATGACCGTCCCGGATTCAGAGTAAATAAATACAGATGGATTGGCATTCGAGCCCCACCAGTTGTTCGTCAAATCAATATATTCAGATCCATCGGGAGCATAAACAACCGTTGTACCGGTATTATCGTTATAAATCCGGCAGAAATTCATGGTGAAAGCCTCGGCGCCAGGTTCAACTCCGGGGCTGGTTGGGGTGAAAGTGCCGGCGGCGGTCCAGATCGCGCCTCCGCCATAGGCGGTACTGACACTGGGAGAACCTGTTGTCGAGCAGTTGATGATCGTGGATGAGGTAATGGTGGCGGCACCTGTGTTGTCATAGATCGCGCCGCCGGCGCCATTGATAGGCTCGCTAAATGAGGCCCCTTTCCCTAAAGGAACCTCTCCTATAGCTGAGCAGTTGGAGATGGTGGATGAGGTAATGGTAGCGGTATCTCTTTTATCATAGATCGCGCCACCCTCGGCAGAATTGCCAATTGCCGAGCAATTGAAGAGCGTGGAGTCGGTTACGGTGAAAGCGGCAGGTCCTGAGCCATCGCTGTAGGAATATATCGCGCCGCCGGCAGCCTCATCACCTGTTGCCCTGCAGCCGGTGATTGTGGAATCGGTTATAATCAGAGAAGGTACGTCCCCTGAAGACACCTTCGTCGAGGAGGTTGTGGCGGGGGCGGGGTGGTCTTCAGAAATATACGTCGTCGAGATCGCCCCGCCCATATTTGCCGAGCAGTCGGAGATGGTGGATGAGCCTCCAATGGTGACGGTACCCTCTTCGTTGTCGATCGCACCGCCATGACCATTGGCCGCAGAGCAGTTGGAGATAGTCGAGGAGCCTTCGATGGTGACAGTGCCCCCGTCGTTTTCGATTGCGCCGCCATAACCATCAGACGTCGTGAAGCAGTTGGAGATGGAGGAGGAGGTTATGGAGACGGCACTTCCTATATCGTAGATCGCGCCACCATTATTGCCCGAGCAACTGGAGATGGAGGAGGAGGTTATCGTGAGGATGCCGCCGCCGCCGTACCAGATCGCGCCACCATCGCTATCAGATGAGCAACCGGTGATCGTGGAGGATCCTTTTATGGTGACTGAGACGCCGTTTGCATCGATCGCGCCACCCAGACCTGCCGAGCAGTCGGAAATTGTAGAGGAGGTTATAATGAGAGTGCCGCCATCATTGATCGCGCCGCCGCCGTTAGCTTCGCAGCCGGAGATCGTTGAAGAAGTGATGGTGACGGTGCCGGTGCCGTCGATGTCGGCATCGATCGCCCCTCCATACCCATTGCCACCATTTGCCAGGCAGCCGGAGATCGTTGAAGAAGTGATGGTAACGGTGCCGGTGCTGTCATAGATTGCGCCCCCTGATCCCTCATTAACCTCGGGGTTTATTGCCGTGCAGCTGGAGATGTTGGAGGACTTTATCGTGACGATATCACCATCAGACCAGATCGCGCCGCCATTGCCTGTTGTTGAGCATCCGGAGATAGTGGAGGAGATTATGGTGACGGAAATTTTGGTGCCGCCCATGTCATTGGACCAGATCGCGCCGCCATCGCCCGCCCCTGACGAGCAGTCTTTGATCGTGGAGGAGGTTATCGTGACGTCGCCGGCAGAGGCGATCGCACCGCCACCACCACCGCCAGAATTCCCGTTTTGCAAGGTCAGGTTGTCGAGGGTGAGAGTGGATGCGTCCTCTACGTAGATGAACCGGCCCTGCGATTGCATATCGATGATGGTGTTTAGGGGGCTCCCTACTGGATCAGATGAGGGGTTTGCCTCGATGATGAGGTTCTTACCCGAGGTCAGGATCCCATGTACATCGTAGGGCCCCGGATTCAGGATGATGATTCCATCAGTCGGCGGACTGCCGATAGCGTTTTCAAGCTGAGTCGCGGTACTGACAGTTACTGATGCCGATACCGGTACCACAACGATAACAAGCGCAAAAATCAACAGCAATGCAAGAACCAGACTATACCGTTTCACAGACTCAATCACTCCAACTCCACCTTACAATAAAAACCCGGATTGATGTGTATTCATTCAGACACAATTGAGATATGTCACGGTCCAAACAATCCTGC
Source organism: Methanoregula sp. (assembly GCA_049516515.1). Taxonomy (GTDB): domain Archaea; phylum Halobacteriota; class Methanomicrobia; order Methanomicrobiales; family Methanospirillaceae; genus Methanoregula. The sequence goes on from JBEKTA010000018.1 coordinate 4,165, forward strand.
ACAACCGGTTTGTAAAATCATCGATGAAAGAATTATTAAACTTTGTTATGTTTTTTTGACAATTTGTCGGCTCTGATAGAAACCTGGCGCACGGTACTCGTATCCTCATGCAATCCGGTAACAATTATTCCACATTCCGGGCAGCACCTCCCGACGATAACGCAAAAAAAGATCTCAGTCCGAGCCCTATCGGTCAACTGCACGGACCTGATCGGCCACAACCTCTCGGATCCAAAAGAGCTGGCGGTCGCCCGGGAGAAAGAGCTGTTTAAAACCAAATGTACCCGGTACGTGCATGATGCCGGGGAAATCCTTTTAAAAAATTTTATAAATTTTTGTGGGGGAAATCCCCATTTTGTGCGAAAACTTGGGTTACGCAGCTTCGGCGACGTCGATCCTGATGATCTCGGACGAAAGGGACTGGATCGTGCGGTGCAGGTCGGCCTGCTGGGCCTGCTGCACCTGCACGATAGCCTCTTTGAGCCGGGCGAGTGCTTCACCTTTGTTTGCACCCTGGCAAACAGTCCCGGGAATCTCAACGCAGCGGGCGGCAAATCCGCCGCAGTCGTTGGGTTCAAGGACAATTGTGTATTGCATGATCTATTATATTTCCCGGGTGGGTATACAGCCTTTGTTGTCGGCAAAGTGTGCCGCTGACGTTCTTTTTGCGAGGGAGAAAAATCCCCTCTCTTTTTACCAGGGCCAAAAAAACCGTTCTTTTCGGGTACGTGGTCTAACCCGTGGGTTCAATGGCCTTACTCCGGGCATCCTGGAAATATATACCGCCGGGCCGGCAACATCAGAGACAGATGCGTCCCAAAGGATGGGGACCATCATACGGATACAATACTCAAAGGTGAAAAAAATGAAACACACACAGATTATCCTTGTCGGCAGCTTCTGCATGATCTGCCTCCTTCTTGGCGTCATGCCGGTTGCAGCAGCTCCCGTGAGCGGGAACGCATGGAATACCAACCCCGAACACATCACCGCGATGCAGGCCCACGTGGCCTATGCCGGGGCAAAAGGGCAGGCGCAGATGGACGGTGCGATCAGCTATATCGGTACGATCAGCAACGGTGCCGGGACAAGCTCGCTCTCCTCCATCGAATCGCAGTTCACCGGCACCGTCTCATCGGTGCAGTCGATGACCACCGCTGACCAGATCCAGGCAGCTGAATTGCAGATGAAGACGGACCGCACGAGTTTTGCGACCGCAGCAAAAGGCGATCTCGAACAGTACAACGGTAACAGGAAAGCCCTTGCAGCGAGTATCAACGCCTCGGTCATGGCACAGGCAGCGACACTCCAGACCCTTGAGAACACATGGTGGACAGACCGCCAGACCGCCCGCATGGACGAGTTTGCGACAAACGACCAGCGCCGGAACGATGTGCTCTCGAACCTGACCGCAAAAGGCATCGACGTCTCGCAGGCACAGGCAGTCGAAACCCAGATCCAGCAGGAAGGCACAGCGCTGAACGCGGCGCTCACCAGCCGTGACGAGAGTGCGATTTCGGCCGCAAACGAGGACCTCGCAACGCTCAACAAGCAGTTTGCCGAAATCGTGAAGGGCTACCGGTCTGCTGCGCACACCCACCGGGCCACCGCAACCACAACGGTTACTCCCGCTGCTGTATAGGCATCAGCACAAACTTTTTTTTTAAAATCCCCCGCTGTGCGCAGGGGATTTTTTTGTAGAAATCATCGTTTGAATCCTGAAAAACCGGTAAGTGAAAAATCACGTGGCGGAAAGCCGGTAGGCCCCTTTCGGGACCAGGATCTCGAAACGTGCACCGGTGCCGGCTGTCCCGGTCTCTGTTATCGTGATCCCGGTGATCGCGAGGATCTCCCGGATCAAAAACAGGCCAAGGCCGGAGTTACACCCGTGTCCCCGGAGGAAGATGCTCTCTTTTTCCGGGGGCTGGATCCCGATACCGTTATCGGAACAGCTGATCACGAGGCCTTTTTCCGATTCGTCTGCGGCAAACGTGATCTTCGTAACGTGCCCGCCGTGCCGGACCGAGTTTTCCATCAGGTTATAATAGACTTTGTCGATCAACGGGTCCGCGTAGATCAAAACCCCTGCCTTTCCCGGGTCAAGGGTAATGCCCTGCAGGGACAACTGTCCGGCCATGTCCAGAACACCCTTCTGCACATCGTACCAGCACGCATTCACAGTCCCCAGTTCATCGTAATACCCGGTAAATTCGATCTGCCGCTCGATAGCATCGCTGCATTCCTCCAGTTTATGGATGTGCTCATGGAGGAGCGGGTCGTCGGGTGCTTCGTTCCTGACAAGCTGCAGGTACCCGACAAGGCCGGTCAGCTTGTTCTTGATATCATGCCGGGTGATCGTCGAGAGCATCGAAAGTTTTTTGTTGGTACTCTGGAGAGCGTCCGTTGCCATCTTGAGGTTATTGATATCCACGAATATCGGAAGGAAATAGAGCGGGGTGCCACTATCATCGCGGAGGAGGCTGACGGACTGGCGGACCCAGGTCCTCGTCCCGTCTTTCCTCACCAGCTGCATATCGTGTTCATCCAGATCGATCGCACCGCGTTTGAGATCCTCCACGCAGGTAATAATTCCGGTGTTTTCATCGGGAGCAATGATGGATGAGAAGGGCACGGTAAGGAACTCGTCCGGTGTGTATCCCGTAATTTCGCACAGGGCTGCATTCACCTGGATAAACCGGAGATCGGGAGAGATGATCGCGGACCCCACCGGGGACTGGTCAAAGGTTCTTACCAGGCGCTTCTCGCGCTCCCGCAATTCCATCTCTACGCGATGGCGTCGTTCCACCTCAGCGTGGAGCAGGGTGTTCCTATCATAGTAGGCCTTGAGGGGGAAATAGGCAATGATGACGGAAAGTCCGCTTGTAAAGAGGCTTGTTATGAGGTTCGAGCGCCAGTCGGGTGGGTAGGGATAGAGGAATTCGCTTGCAAATTCGAACGCAGTCATCGTTGCAAACGTGACAATAAAGATCAAAAAAAGTCTCTGATCAAATGGTGTCGGATCGGCTCGCGCATCCATTACTGTATAATTATAATTATAACCGTTAATACCTTCGATTCGTTCCGGAATTTGCCGCGATCATGTCCGTTACCTGTCCCATCAATCAAAATACAGCAGCGTCCCCAATCCCAACTTTGATGTGATTGAGGGTACAGGTAACAAGCAATGAACGTCCCCCCGTACCGTGTGATCGCACTTGTCATAGCGGTCGTACTCATCGTGCTTGGCGTAATTTTTTTGAGCCCGGTATTCCGGTCCGGCTCGTCTTCACAAGCAACCACCAGCCTCGCTGCCGTTGAAGTCCGGACCTACCAGGGCCAGGACCTCTCGTCTGTCAGCGATGTCCGCGAGAATGCAATCGCCGGCACCCAGTACGTGAACGAGTCCGATTACCGGCTCACGGTCACCGGTCTTACCACGACAACTGAAAATCTGACGTACCGTGAAATCCTCGACAATCACCAGCACTACTCCAAGGTTGTCACGCTCGATTGCGTCGAAGGCTGGTCGGCTAAGATCCTCTGGGAAGGTGTGCTTGTCCGGGATCTCATCAACAAAGCGGGTGTTGACCCGCGGGCAAATACGGTGATCTTCCATGCCACTGACGGATATACGACATCATTCCCGCTCAGCTACGTTATGGATAACAACATCATCATCGCGTATAAGATGAACAATGTGACTCTTCCGGCCGCAAACGGCTTTCCGTTTCGGCTCGTGGCTGAAGACAAATGGGGATATAAGTGGATCAAGTGGATCGATGAGATCGAACTCTCCGACAACCCGGACTACAAGGGCTACTGGGAGCAGCGGGGATATTCAGAGTCGGGTAACCTGAGCGAAAGCCAGTACAGTTAATCATATTTTAACGGTAAGGCCGGGTCTGGAATCTCCGGGTTCGTGTCGGGAACGAAAGAGTAATGGTGAACATATGCAGATCATTGAGATAAAAAACCTGACAAAGAAATTTGGTGCCCTTACCGCTGTCGATTCCCTTGACCTGACGATCGAAAAGGGGGAAGTCTTCGGTCTCCTTGGCCCGAACGGTGCCGGAAAGTCGACAACCCTCCTGATGCTGACCACCTTAATACCGCCGACTTCGGGTACTGCGCTCGTGAATAATTTTGATATCATACGCGAACCCGACCTGGTCAGGAAATCTATTGGCATCGTCTTCCAGGACCCGAGTTCGGATGAGATCCTGACCGGCTACGAGAACTTAAAGCTCCACGGCCTCCTCTACGATATGGACGCTGGATTACGAGAGGAAAGGATCGGGGAGGTCCTTCGTCTCGTTGATCTTACTGCCAGAAAAGACGACATGGTCAAGAAATATTCCGGGGGGATGCGGAGAAGGCTTGAGATCGCCCGGGGCCTGATGCATCACCCTGAGATTTTATTCCTGGATGAGCCGACGCTCGGCCTCGACCCCCAGACCCGGGAGCACATCTGGGAATATATCAAGAAACTGGCGACGGAGAAGAAGATCACCATCATCATTACCACGCACTATATGGACGAGGCAGACCGGCTCTGCAACAGGCTCGCGATCATCGACCGCGGGAAGATCGTCGCGCTTGGCTCCCCTGACCAGCTGAAAAAAGATCTTGGCGGCGACATCATCCGCATACGGATCAAGAACTTCAACCGGGAATTGCTTGAGGGGCTGGACTATGTCAAAGATATCCAGAAGAATGATGAGGGTGCGAGCGTGACGGTCAGGGATGCGAGCCTTCACCTTCAGGACATCCTTGGCCGTACTGGCCCGGTGGAAGCCGTCGAGGTCCGCCCGCTGACCCTTGAAGACGTGTTTATTCACTACACCGGCAGGGCGATCCGGGAAGGGGCACCTGAAGGTGGCTGGGCCGAGAAAGCAATGCAGGCGAGACTGAGAAAATGAGCGACCTCAAAGGGATCTATGCACTCTGGTACCGCGAATTCAAGGTTTTCCAGCGTGAGAGATCCCGGATCGTTGCATCCATCATCAACCCGGTACTCTGGCTCCTGATTATCGGCGGAGGCCTGGGGTCCGTGGTATCGTTTGGGGGAGTGGATTACTTAACGTTCCTGTACCCGGGAATCCTTGTCCAGTCGCTCCTGTTCTCGGCGGTCTTTTTCGGCGTGTATATTGTCTGGGATAAAAAAATTGATTTCTTAAAAGAAGTTCTCGTATCCCCGATGTCAAGGACATCCATTTTTATCGGCAAGGTTCTTGGGGGCTCAACGGATACGCTTCTGCAGTCAGCCATCCTGATCGTGATCGGCTACGCATTCACGGTAACCGGCGTGCTTGCCGGGATCACGTTCTCTGTTGTCTCGGTTGTCATCGCGTGCATTTTTTTATTCGTAACAACGGTCGGGCTTGTCAGCATCGGTCTTATCATCGGCTCGCAGATGGAGAGTCCCGAAGGGTTCCAGCTCATCAGCAGCTTCCTGATATTCCCGATGTTCTTCCTCTCCGGGGCCCTCTTTCCCATCGAGAATCTTCCGGGATGGCTCACACCTTTTGTGTTGCTTAACCCTGCGACCTATTCTGTTGACGGATTGCGGGGGACGCTCATCGGGTTGCACCGGTTCAACATCGGCGTCGATCTCCTTGTCATAAGTGTATTCTCACTTTGTATGATCCTCATCGGGACGTATGCATTCCGGAAAATAAAACTGTGAACGTAGTGATGGAGTGAGTGATGGAGTGGCGGGCTCCACAGTCTCTCCCTAACCGGAAACCCTGTTCAGGGTGTATTTTCCCCCATATCCCACCAGTCCACCCGACCCAATCCGGGCTCAATATGTGCCCCGATTGCCCCCCGACCCACCCAAAAGAAGCCCTTATCGGGCTCCGTTTTAGAATCTCCTCAAATCGGGCTTATTTTCGAAAACGGACAAATTAAAATGGACTCGATAACGTGGTTTTTTTGGCAAATCTCATACTTGGTGGGCACTTTTACGATCCGAAAAATGATCGCTGCCAGAACGCGAATACGGGGCTGCAAAGGGCATTATATGGGGCTCAAAATAGGGCTATTTTTAAAAATAAAAGGCGATTTGGGTCTTGATTTACGGTGGTTTGTGAAATAGGGGGAATGTCCGGGTGCCGGAAGGCACTTTTCCGGGAAAGTACCGTAACCTTCGCGAACTTTTTTTAAAGATTACACCATTCATGGTGTATATTTTTTCAGGAACAATCTCTTTTGGCAATGCGTGAAAATACCCTCAAATGGCTCTGTCAAGTTTTCGGGGGGTTGCATTAAGTTCTCGTCGAGGAAAATATGTCGCCACCCGCAGACTTTACAGAACCCAAATTTGTTCGAAATGAAGAAACCGCCATCAACTGTCGATACAATAGCACCCTCATTTCAATGAATTTATAAATATTGTCTGCATTTTATCTTATATCCTAAGGCAGTGTGAGATATCCGTTGGGATAGCCACGAAGTCAGCATATCGGGATTCCGGTGTTTTGATTATTAGGATGAAGGCGCCTGAGCACTGGCGTTCGAACCAGTTCGTATATTAGGATGGTAAAAAATGAGGACGGAAATCATCGCGATCTGTTTTGCAATCTTTTTGATTGTAATGGTGGTTATGCCGGTATCTGCAACTGGTGGGGGAACACCGATGTGGCCACGTAGCTGGGAATCAGTGTGCCAAAAGTTTCCGCAGGATCAAAATTGGGATCCTTCCTGTGATCTTTTATCTATAGTTAGTAACGAAATAACTCTCCGAGTTGCAAATGATACAGCGTTAAAGCAGCTGATACAGAATATTCAACTGACTCCGGGACCACAAGGATCTAAGGGAGATACCGGGGCCACTGGAGCAACAGGAGCTCAAGGACCGCCCGGACCCACTGGAGCTACCGGACCTACGACAATGGCGAATACAATTGTTGAGACCACAACAACATTAAACATTAATTCCAATGGAATGCTATCTGTTTCCTGTCCTCAAAGTCATCCTTATGCCATAGGTGGTGGCTATTATTGCGAAAACCCCAATTCTATTCCAGTGTTATCAGAACCGACAGGTGGTTCAACCACTAACGCAGCAACTGGTTGGCTGGCTATGTGGTACCCCGTTCAAACAAATGATGAATTTAGTGTATGGGTAATTTGTAGTACGTAATTCGTAAACCGCGAGCTCTGAGCGGGAATACTCCTGCTCAGTTTTTCATTTTTTTTAATTTCCCAGACAACATATTTTAATCTGTTTATAACAGGTTCTGTCAAGTCTGCGGGAGGTGACATATTTTCCTCGAAGTAGGTTTAAAGCTAACACTCGAAGACTTGACAGAACCGCATGTGGCAAGGTACATCTATGAGTAGGCATACGAACGGCAGCAGCGGTTGCAGCACACCCGGTGCATGCGAGAACCCAACTATTCCATTGTGAAATCTGTATGGATTGTTATAACACGTTCTAATGCATGGATGGGTGATCACCGGTTCTATGGGAGTGGCACATCCAAGGTAACTTGGTTCTCTCCGCAATCTTCATTTTCCATTAATGATTAGTAATTTAATATGGAAGAGTGGATATGAACGGGAATTCCGCAAAAAAACAGGGAATGTCCTATTTTCTGTTAATTCTCTATGTACTGGTGATCCTAATTTTCGCAATGCTCCTGTTCATTGTTTCAAGTGCCCTGAACCTCAGCGAGACCCTCTTTACCTTTCTCCAGCACTACGCATCCCTGCAACTCAGTGAACTTGCCATCGTCAGTATATTTCTCGACATTGCCTTTGCTGCATTGATCATCCGGCTGTGGCGGGAATTGAAGCAGGCGGAACGTGACCAGGAAACGAAGGAAACACGCCTCGCCATGGATACAGCGAAACTTGCATTTCTCAACAGCGTCCTGAACCTGGACGTCCTCAACCAGCTGACGGAACTCGCCGGAGATGAGGCAGGCGAGGACAAAAAAATCGAAATAAACAAAGTAAAAACGACGGTTACCCGGATAGACCGGCAGATCAAGTTCATCAAGGAGTACCAGGACATCGGGTCCAGCCCGCCGGAATGGCAGCATGTTCCCGATGTCATCATGCGGGCCCGGGTTGGCCTCAACGCGGGGAAAGTCATGATCGATGTCGATATGAGAGATGTGGAGATCTTTGCCGATCGTCTCCTCGAAAAAGGATTTTATTACATGATTGACAACGCGTTGAAACATGGCGGCGAAAACCTGTCCCGGATCCGGTTCACGGACCATACCCTGGATACGACGCTTGTTATTGTCTGTGAGGATGATGGCGTTGGTATTCACCTGAAAAAACGTGCATCCCTCTTTCCGGAGACATATGGCAGGCATGGGGGTTACGGGCTCTTCTTTATCAAGGAAGTCCTTGCTGCGACCAATATTACTATCAAAGAAACGAGCGCACCCGGGAACGGGGCACGGTTTGAAATCCACGTGCCCGGTGGGGTACACCGGTTACAGTCCAGATGAAAAACAGGAATCCGTACTGGACATTTTTTCGGGGTCACTCATTTTCCCAGAGAAATGGGTGCTGGTGCATCTGCGGGAGATGCCCATATTTTTCTCTCGATTATTATACCCGAACTCCCTTTATTGTACCAGAACCGGCCGGTGCGTCTTTTGCGTTAGCGGTCGATTTCATAAAACCAAGATGAAACGAAGTGGCGATTAACCACAGATGCAATAGCACCGTCGGTAGCAATTTATACCTATTTCCTCAATACTGGACTATTATGCCGGCGCGGTTGGTGCGTTCTCCTCTTGGACGATTGATCATTTCCCTGGCGGCCTGCCTGTTAGCCGGTTATATCAACATAATCGCCTGGCTTCTCCAGATCCCCACGTGGTTTACCACACTTGACCGGCCGGCATTTCTCCTCCCGGACTCCTATTTTGTCCCGGTCACGCTGCTCGTATACCTTGTCTTTGGCATAACGCTGTTCCTTTTCTGGCAGGCAACACATGTAGATCTGCAGGACAAGCTGCTGGGTATCGCCTTTCTGGTCTTCACCCTCATGATGCTGGAGCTGTGGGGCTTCCTGTTCTTTGGCCTTAAATCGCCGCTCATGGGGCTGATGATCAGCGTGCTTGCCGTCGCCATGCTCCTTGCAACGATGGTTCACGCGGTAAGAGTATCGTTCGGCGCCGCGCTGCTCCTTTTTCCGCTTGTCATTCTCGTGTTTTTTGCCGCGTATGAGAATTACCTGATCGTACAGCTTAACCCGGCACTTCCGATATTCGGCGTCTGAAAAGAGATGCCATCCGGTTCTTGCGCTACGTTCTTTCTGCCGCTGACAGCGGCGAAACGGGAATACCTTTGCACGGTTTTACGGCAAATGAACCTGCAGGCCGCCAGCATAACTGATGATGCAGGTGACAACGCCAAAAAGAAACGCCCACAACGACGGTGTCCCGGTCAGGAAGAATGCTACGAGCACTACACTATAGATAGACAATGCCGCGATTATTTTCCCGGGCATATCAGTACATTTATATCCTGATTAATAAACGATTGGGTTCTGTCAAGTTGTCGGCAGCTACCGATTTTTGACACTTTCAGTCAGGAAATCAAATTGATAAAATCGCCCAATGAACGGTTGGAAATCGTACCGGGACAAATAAATCGATGCTACTGTG
>JBEKTA010000019.1:0-13552 GCA_049516515.1 Methanoregula sp.
CCGGGAGAACCGGTCCTCCGTATCACCGGGCGGTACCGGGACTTCTGCCGGTACGAGACCGCGATCCTCGGGTTCCTCTGCCATGCCTCCGGGATCGCGTCGGCGACCGCCCATATCATATGCGAGGCAAAAGGCAGGCCCGTGTATTCCTTTGGTTCACGCAGGCAGCACCCGTCGATTGCCATGATGATCGAGCGGGCCGCATGGATCGGGGGGGCCGACGGGGTATCAAATACCTGCGCCCCAAAGGGTATGCCGGTTGTCGGCACGATGCCGCACGCGATGGTAATGTGTTTTAAAAAGCCGGAAGATGCGTGGCGCGCCTTTGACCGCGATGCCCCGGCCGCAGTCCCCCGCATCATGCTCTGCGACACCTACTGCGACGAGAAGACGGAGTCACTGAAGGCAGCCGAATGTGGCGCTACGGCAGTCCGGCTCGATACACCCCGCTCCCGGCGGGGAAACATGCGGGCGATCATTGAGGAGGTCCGCTGGGAACTCGACGCACACGGGTATTCCCGGGTGAAGATATTCCTTTCCGGCGGAGTGACCCGGGAAGATGTGATCTCCTACCGGGACTGCGTCGATGCATTCGGGATTGGGGGGGCGATCGCAAACGCCCCCGTTGTCGACTTTGCGCTGGATATCGTGGAGATCGAAGGAAAACCTAAGGCCAAACGGGGAAAGAGGAGCGGGATCAAACAGGTCTACCAGCTCGTGTGCGAAAAACACCGGACCCTCCCGGGGGGGCAGGCACCGCCCGCAAACGCCGTCCCGCTGATCCGCCAGTATATCCTTAACGGCCGGATCGTGCGGCAGTCGGATATGCAGGAGGCGCGTGAGCGGGTGCTCACGTGGATCCGCAGATCGACCGAAGAGAAGAAGGAGCCGGGAAAAAAGAACGGGAAAAACGGCTCGCAGAAGAAGCCTTCCGCAGCCCCAAAAGCCTGACCCGGCCACCACGTTTATTTCGCTTTTATGCTTCCGGACCCTCCCCCATGCCCGGGGGCATGCGGCAGGAGCACCCAATTCTTTTAACCTATGCCGTGCAACAATGTTAGAGCGGGCCGGTAGATCAGTGGTAGATCGCTTCCTTGGCATGGAAGAGGCCGCGGGTTCAATTCCCGCCCGGTCCATGTTCTTTTCATTTCGTTTTTGCACATGTTTTTATACTCCCGGACAGACGATTAAGTCTTGATATTATGCGCATCCGCGACCTGATCCTGCCCGAAGACCGGATCTTCTTTACCCTCTTTAAGGACATGGCCGGGAAGATCCAGGAAGCCTCGACGACCTTAAACGAGATCACCCACGAGCTTCCCGAAGGAACGGAAAAATCCCACAAGGTGCGCCAGATCGAGCACCTCGGGGATGAGACGACCCGCCATATTTACGAACGCCTCAACGAGTCACTTATCACGCCGCTTGAACCGGACGAGATCGCCCGGCTTGCCCCCGCATTTGACGACGTGCTGGACAAACTCGACTGGGTGACCCACCAGATCGCCACCTACGAGCTCCCGAAGTCAAACGACGTCTTAAAAGAATATTCCTACCTGATTGTCATGACCTCAAATGAGATCGCCGATGCACTGGACGCTCTCGCGACCTTAAACCGTCCGGCCGATGTCAGCAGCCACGTTGTCGAGATCAGCCGGCTCTACAACCTATCAGGGGAACTGCTCTCACGGGCCGTGCTCGACCTCTTCAAGACAGAGGACCTGCTGCTGATCATCAAGCTCAAGGATATCTACGAGAGCATGGCAAAGGTGATGGAAAAATGCAACGATGTGGGCCATGCCCTCTCTGACATCTCGATGAGCCATGCATGACCGGCTATGATCCTATCATCCTGTTCGGCATCGTCCTTGCGCTTGCCCTGAATTTTTTCAACGGGCTTGCCGACGCCGCACAGGGTGTCGCAACGGTTGTCGCAACCCGGGCCCTCTCCCCTGCAAAAGCTGTTTTCCTGACCGGGGTCTGTAACATGGCCGGGCCCTTTATCTTTACGACTGCAGTTGCGGCAACAATCGGAACCGCCATCGTCCACGCCGATACGCTGACCCCCGAGACCATCATCGTTGCCATGCTTGCATCAACGACGCTCGTGTTCTGTGCGACAAAACTCGGATTCCCGGTTTCAAGCAGCCATGCACTCATCGGCGGCCTTGTCGGGTCAAGTGTCGCCGCCTTCGGGCTTGCTGCGGTGATCTACCCCACCTGGAACGTGATCGGGCAGATCGCCGGCTGGGGACTGCTCGGAGCCGTTCTCGGGGCCGCTGCGGTCGGGGCAATTGCCGCCACATTTGAAGGCGACATCAGGCTTGCCCTCATTATCGGGGCCATCGGCGGAGCTGCCTTTGCCATTCCGGTCATGATGGTCCTTGGCGTGCTCAAGATTACCGGGCTGCTTGTAGTTATCCTCTTCATCTTTATCTCTCCCGTCCTTGGCGCGGTCACCGCATTTCTCTTTGATGTGCTCATCTCGCACTTGTTCAAGAACTCCCGACAGAACCGGATGAAGCGGATCTTTTCGCCGCTCCAGATCGTAGCCTGCCTCTTCCAGGCCACCAGCCACGGCGCAAACGACGGGATGCACGCGGTGGGTGTGATCACGGCGCTCCTTGTCGCGGGTGGTATCCTTACCGTTTTTGCGGTCCCGACATGGGTGCTCCTGCTCTCTGCCATCGCCATCGGGCTTGGCACCTGTTTTGGCGGCTGGAAAGTCGTGGACCGGATGGCAAGGGGCATTACGAAGATCCGTCCCTACCAGGGATTCTGCGCAGGGACGGCCGGCAGTACCACCCTTGCCCTCGTCACGATGCAGGGTATCCCGGTCTCGTCCAACCATGTGATCAGCGGCGCGATCGTCGGCGTTGGCGCGACCCGGGGCAAAAATGCAGTCCAGTGGAAGGTCGTACAGGAGATGATGACCGCCTGGGTGATCACGATCCCGCTCGCGGCGCTCTCTGCATTTGTCGGGTACCTTCTCTTTGCAACGGTATTTTCAGTTCTCCTGTGAGTGCTATATTTCGCTATATTTTTCAGGTTGCTTGACTGATTACCAGTAGGTTTAGAGTATGGGACTCCGTGAATTGCTGATACCGCAGGACAAGATATTCTTCGAGATGTTCGAACGCCAGGCTGCAACGGTACGGGAAGCGGCGTACTTGCTCGTGGCATTGAGCGAGGACTTCACCAACGTCAGGGACAAACGACATGCGATCGAACTGCTTGAGCACCAGGGCGACCAGATCACCCATAGCATCTATGAACAGCTCAACCGTACCTTTATTACACCCCTTGACCCGGAGGAGATCTCCCGTCTCGCATCGGCACTTGACGACGTACTGGACTATATCGACAGCTCGGCAGAGAAGATGTTCTATTACGGCATCGACAGCACGGATTCGCACATGGTGGAACTCTCAAAACTGATCCATCTCTCCACTATGGAGATTGAAGGGGCGGTCAAGGGCATTCGTTCGATCAAGGACCCGCGGTACATCGAGGAACGCTGCATCGAGGTAAACCGGCTGGAGAACCTTGCAGACGACGTGCTTGCCCATGCGGTGACCGATCTTTTCAAGACCACTGACGCAATCGCGATTATCAAGCTCAAGGATATCTACGAAAATCTCGAAACGGCGACCGATTACTGCGAGGACGTGGCAAACATTCTCTCCGATATCGCCATCCGGCACTCATGAGGTGATGCTTTTGAAGCAGAGGTGGAGTGGAGAAGGATACCCATGATTGAGGCGCCGCTGATCCTCATTATCGCGATCATTATCATAGCGCTCGTTTTCGATTTCACGAACGGGTTCCATGATTCGGCCAATTCGATCTCGACCGTGGTATCCACAAAAGTGCTCTCGCCCCGGAATGCCGTGATATTTGCGGCTTTTTTTAATTTCCTTGCGGCGTTCAGTTTTGGGGTGGCGGTGGCAAACACCATCAGCAATATTGTTGAACTCAATGTCGTTGCGATCGCGGTTATCCCCTATATCATTCTTGGTGCGCTGACCGGTGCCATCAGCTGGAACCTGATCACATGGTTCTTTGGCCTCCCGACATCGTCGTCTCATGCGCTTATCGGGGGTCTCACCGGCGCTGGCATCTCTGCGGCGGGACTTGCCGCCATCAAATGGTCGACCGTTGGTCAGGTCGCGCTCTTTATGGTGCTCTCACCGATGATTGGACTTACCTGTGGCTTTTTATTTATGGCCGCGATCCTCTGGCTCACCCGTAAATCCAACAAGCCGACGGCAGAGGTGCATTTCAGGAGGCTTCAGCTCTGTTCTGCAGCCGCATACAGTTTCAGCCACGGGACAAACGATGCCCAGAAGACGATGGGTATCATCGTCCCGCTCCTCTTTTCTATCGGGTACTTCAGCGCGGATGTCAATACCAGCCATCTGCCGGTGCCGTTCTGGGTGATCATCATCTGTTATACGACGATTGCTCTCGGGACCCTTTCCGGCGGATGGCGGATTGTCAGGACCATGGGGTACAAGATCACGAAGCTCCGCCCGGTGAACGGCTTTGCCGCGGAAACTGCCGGGGCTGCAACGATCCTCGGTGCATCTGCGGCCGGTATCCCGGTGAGCACGACGCACGTGATCTGTTCGTCCATCATGGGCGTCGGTTCCACCATGGGCACGAGTACGGTAAAATGGGGCGTGGCACGAAGCATCATGATCGCCTGGATCCTTACCATACCCATCAGTGCATTGATCGGGTATGCCGCGTTTGCGGTGATCCGGGTCTTTGTCGGGGCCTGATCGTCCCTTTTTATCCAGGCCGGCCACCGGACTGGTTCGTGGGGTCTGCGGGGAACTTTACAAAATCTAAAAAAACGTGTGGAGATGCAGGTGTCGTTATCGTATTTTTGCCACAGGGTTCCCCTGCAAAAATCTGTTTTTAACAAAATTTCCCCCACTGACTCCCCTTTGGCCTGAATATATTTTTGCAGGAAAATTGCCATTTTTACCCCGGATAATGTGAGCAGTGAGATATGCCGGGGGTATGGGGGGTCAGTGGGGGAAAAAGAAAAATGCCATAACAGTAGCGGCGCATTTATGTCGGGTTGTGCACCGGTTGGGATGATGCAGAACTGTTCCCGGTCCTTGCCAGCTTACCGATCAGGAGCCTGATAATACCGGCAGAATGTGCGGATCACGCATGACGGGCACTGCGGTTTTTTTGCCGTGCAGCACGCCCTGCCGTGGGCGATAAACACATCGGTGAGATCGCCCCACTCCGTTTTGGGGAACAGGGCCATGAGGTCGCGTTCGATCACGGTAACGTCATCGGTATCCGAGAACCCGATCCTCTGCGCGAGCCTGCGCACATGGGTATCCACGGCGATCCCGTGGTTCTTCCCAAAACCATGGTACAGCACGATATTTGCGGTTTTCCTGCCGACACCAGGGATTGAGAGGAGGGCTTCCATGGTATCCGGCACGTTCCCGCCAAAATCCGACATCAGGGTCTGCGCAGCTGCGATCAAGTGCCGTGCCTTTGCATGGTAGAAACCGAGGCTGTGGATGATGGGTTCCAGTTTCGGGATCTCAGCCCGGGCAAGGGCTTTTGGGGTCGGGTAAGCAGAAAAGAGCGGTTCCTTTACCCTGAGTACGGCACGGTCGGTGGTCTGTGCGGAGAGGATGGTCAGGATGAGCACTTCAAATGGCGTGCCCCGGCAGACCGTTGTCGGGGATTCGCGGGCATGCGGGTACTGTACGGAAAGCAGAGAATAGATCCGGGCCGCATCCTGTTTTTTCATAATGTATGGGGTAGGGCGGATTCGAACCGCCGTCAAAGCGTCCCAAACGCTCTAGGATGGACCAGGCTACCCTACTACCCCACGCGCTTTACAGTATTGTCCGTGGACGCTAAAAATACCTGCCGTTTGCCGGCCCGGTAAAAAAATTTAGAGCGGGAGAATCTTTTTTCTGGTCTCGCTGACGATCGAACAGTTGCCCTTCCCCAGAAGAAGGGCGTCGGAAAGATTTTTCGGTGTGGTTCCATCGAGCACCACGAGCGGGATGTGGCTGCGCTCCACGACACGGGCAGCGATAATATCAAGGACATTGTGCGACCCGGCCCCAAGTCCACCCTTACCGACAATCTCGATCAGCTGCGGAGGCGTGAGCGTTTTAAAGTATTTTGCACCGGTGAACCTGTTGGGGTCCTTGTCATAGATACCGTTTACCGATGTCACGTTGACAAAAACGTCCGCCCGCACCCGTTCGGCAAGCACGGCGGCAACCGCGTCCGTTGTCTGGCCCGGGGTGATCCCGCCCATGACCACGATCTTCTTTGACTCGGCAAATTTCTTTGCCTCCGAATGGCTCTCGGCAACCTTCGGGTAGGCCGACTCGCCGAGCGCGGAAATTAACAGCATCGCGTTGAGCCTGGTCACGAGAATCCCGATCTCGTCAGCGGTGCCCTCATCGATGCCAAGACTCCGTGCGACCCCGATATAGTCCCGTGCCCCGCCCCCGCCTCCGACCACGACAAAGAGCCGGTGTTTTGCCGCAATCTTTTCAAGCACCGGGAGATAGGCCTGGATCCGGTTTTCCTTAAGTTCCGGGATCAGGATCGAACCGCCGAGCGAGATAACGACCGTCTTCATTGCACTAGTTTTTGTACAGGATGCTCATATAGAGTTGTTCTAAGGAAGTCCCGACCATGTTGTGCTGTCCGGTCTGCAAGAGCCGCGATATCTTCCCGGTTGCCGGGGGATATATGGGCCAGGTGTATCTCTGCAAGAACTGTAAGTACCGGGGATCGTTTGTCCTTGAAGTGGATGACGATGCGGTCGATGGTGAGGGGGAAAAAGAACCGGGGAAATAGCCGTTTGGGGCGGTCACACGGGGGAGACAGGATATGCACGAGGCGCGCCAGTACGCAAAAAAGGAAAAGAACTCGGTTAAGTGCTCGCTCTGCAGCCACCGCTGCACGATTGCCGACGGGAAGCACGGCATCTGCGGGGTGCGGCAGAACGAGGGGGGGACGCTCTATGCCACCTCGTACGGTCTCGTGAGTAGCGAGGCAGTCGATCCCATCGAGAAAAAACCGCTCTTCCACTTCCTGCCCGGCACCCTGTCGTATTCACTGGGCGGTATCGGGTGTAACTTCCGGTGCGAGCACTGCCAGAACTACCAGATCTCGCAGGTGGACAGCACGAGCGCCCGCCTCATCCCGATCTCCCCACAAGAAGGGGTCGCCCGCGCCCTTGCAAGCGGGAGCGCGAGTATCTCATGGACCTACAACGAGCCGACGATCTGGCACGAGTACACGCTTGACATGGGCACGCTCGCCCGGTCACGGGGGCTTGGGACATGCTACGTGACAAACGGCTACATCACAGAGGAAGCCCTGCGGGAGCTCGCGCCGATGCTTTCAGCGTTCCGGGTCGACCTCAAGGCATTTACCGACGACTTCTACCGGAAGATCTGCGGGGCGCACCTCCAGCCGGTGCTGGATGCAGCGGTACTCGCCCGGGAACTGGGCATGCACATCGAGACCGTGACGCTTGTCATCCCCGGGCTTAACGACCGCATGGAGGAGCAGGAGAACCTGATCCGCTGGGTGATCGAACACCTCGGCCCTGACACGCCCATGCATTTCTCCGCGTTCCACCCGGATTACCGGATGACAAATCGCGGCGCGACCCCGGTTGCGCTGCTTGAGAAGATCTGTAACCGGGCAAAAGAACTCGGGCTCCGGTTCCCGTACCTGGGAAATGTCGGCCACCACCGGTACGAAAATACGTACTGTCCTGCATGCGGCGCAATGCTCATCGAGCGGCGGGGATTTTCGAGCCATATTACCGGCCTTGACGACCGGCAGTGCACGAGCTGCGGAGAGACCATCGAAATCGTGCGCCATGTCCCCTGAACCCTGCCCTCCTGAAACCCGGTTTATCGCGGACCGGATGCTTGGCGCGCTCACCCGGTACCTCCGGTTCATGGGCTACGATACGATCAGCGCAAACGGGTTCCGGTGCGGGAATGCACACGAGGATACGCTGCTCCTTGCTCTCGCACAGGACGAGCACCGTATCCTGCTGACCCGGGACCACGAGCTTGCCCGGAGAGGACACAATCTGGCAGTACTGGTTATGGAGGGCGATGTGCTCGAACAGGTCCGGCAGCTCATCGATCTGGGTCTCATCGAACGGCGCCTCCTTATGAGCCGGTGCTCCCTCTGCAACACGGCGCTGCGGGAGGCCCGGGAGGAGGAGATCGATGCTGCCACCTATGCACCCCGTGACCGGACTGGATATACGTTCTTCTGGTGTGAGCGGTGCGGGAAACTGTACTGGAACGGCTCGCATGGAAAAAGCCTGTTGCAGAGGATCGATGCCGGGCTCAAATCCTGATCGGTCCCGAATATCAGCCCTCTTTTTTTAGCACGGGAAATATTTCGGGAGTATCCGGCATTATATCCCGCAGTACCCGGTTGTAACCTTCCTGATACCCGGACTTTTCCGGCGTTCCTTTCCTGACCACTCCCACCGTGCAGGAACTGATACTTTTCTATTAAGATCTGGTGCCGGGGTACTGCATGCTGCCGGGAACCCTGATGATTGCGGGGCTGGTACACCCTGTATGACCCCTACCGGGGGTGAGGGGACCCGGATATAGTGAACTACCGGGTTAAAGGTATGCCGGTTATGGTACATAATTCGCCGACTGTCATAGAGTCAATATAATACCTCCAACAGGAAGGATGGTAGACATAACCTCTCCGTGAGGAATTATCAAACCGGGATACATGATCCTGTCATGTACTGGGATATACTCAGGAAAATGTTTGCAGGACGTGCATCTCGGGATACAATCCCGCAAGCATGCGGTCAGGAAATTACACACAAGAGACGGAGAATCTATGAAAATAAAAATGATGATTGGTAGTTTTATCCTGGTACTCCTGATGGTATCAGCGGTCTACGCCGACAGCACGACATCCGGCAGCTCGACAAGTACCACGACAAGCACTTCGACAAGTTCATCTGCGAGCACTGCTACCTCGATCGATACTGCGGCACTGGTCTATGTCTCAAACGTGACGATGGACCCGGAAACGTTCTTCCCCGGGGATGAAGGCACCGTAACCGTGACCCTCACAAACGGCGGCACCACCGCGATTGGACTTTCCCATCCGGATCTCATCAGTAACCACCTCAACGTTCAGGCCAGTGACTGGGACGGCATGAGTTTTGTCGGTGCCGGCTCAACAATCACGTACTCGGTCAGGTTCACCGTAAAACAGATCGAAGGATCCTATCCTGCACTGTTTACCATCGGAACACAAAGCGGTAATGCCATCCATTATCCGGTAGAGATTGTAATAAGTTCAAACAGTCTCAAGGCGGCGGTCACGTCAAAACCGACCTCGTTTGCCCCTGAAGCCGAGCAAAACGTGACGCTCACCCTGATGAATACCCGTGACGGGGAGATAAAAAACGTCGTGATTACTCCCGTGGGATCCGGTATCGAATCAGATCCGACCACGGACCTCATTTCTACCATAAATCCCTGCAGTTCCACGGATGTAACCTTCGGTATTACCCCCCACCAGGCATCGAACCTCACGTTTGACATCAGTTACCAGAACGGCGATAATACCCATACCACAAACGTCGTCCTACCCATTGACATTGGCCAGGACAAAACAGCAGCTGTACCCGTTCTCAACAATGTCGTCCTTACGACATCGGGCTCAGATTACGACATCACCGGTGATATTACGAATGCCGGTATATCAGATGCGTATGGCGTAGTCGTGACCGTGGGATCGCCGGCAACCGGTACGGGGACGTACCCTGAATATGCGATCGGGAGTATCGCTTCTGACGATTCCGGTAGTTTCGAACTGACCTTTACCAGCAGTGATCTCTCGGCAGTCCCGGTCATTATCAGCTGGAAGGACTCTGAAGGGAATGATTATAGTCTCACAAAGACGCTCGATCTTGCCACGAGCTCAGGGACCGGCAGTTCAACTGCCACCAGCAGTTCCAAGACCTCATCTTCATCTTCGAGCTCCATGAGTGGCGGCCCCGGCGGGATGGGCGGTGGCCCCGGTGGGAATATGGGAGGCCCCGGCGGCAGCAGCAGTAGCAGCACCACATCGCTTTTCACGAGCAGTAAAGGCGCTGGTATCAGCTCGTTCTACCCGATCATAGGAGCAGTGATCCTCCTCATTGCCGGCATCGTCCTGTGGAAAAAGCGGAAATGGATCTCACTTAAACTGAAAAAACAACAGTGAGGGATCGGATATGACCGATACCCCCCTTATCCAGCTTGTTGACGTGACAAAGACGTATCACCTGGAGAGCGGAGATTTTACCGCTCTCGATCACGTCTCCCTCGATATCATGGACAACGATTTCGTCGCGATTATGGGACCGTCAGGTTCCGGCAAATCGACCATGATGAACCAGCTGGGAATTCTCGATGTCCCCACATCGGGAAAATTGTCTATTTCAGGGAGAGATGTGGCCGAAATGTCAACCCTTGAGCGGACGCATATGCGCAGGGATACGATCGGGTATATCTTCCAGAAATTCTACCTGATCCCCCTTCTTTCTGCATATGAAAACGTGGAGTACCCGCTCATCCTGAAGTACAAAAAACGGGACACCACCGGCAGGGCCCATACCCTCCTGGAACAGGTGGGCATTGACAAGGATATGAGCGCACACCGGCCGACCCAGCTCTCAGGGGGACAACAGCAGCGGGTGGCCATCGCCCGTGCGCTCGTCAACGAACCGAAGATCCTTCTCTGCGATGAACCGACCGGGAATCTCGACAGCAAGACCGGGTACCAGATCATGGACATCCTCTGCGGCCTGCACCGGGAGGGAAAGACGGTCATCCTCGTGACCCATGACCCGAAGATCGCAGAGTATGCCCACCGCACCATCAGGCTCGTGGACGGGAGGATTGCAGAATCATGATCAAAGGAGATATATTCTTTAATCTCTCGGTCAGGAGCGTCCGGCTGAATTTCCTGCGATCGATGCTTGCCGCGATCGGCATTGTGATCGGCGTCGTTGCCATTGCGTCCATGGGCATGCTCGGCACCAACATGCAGCTGGAAGTAAAGGACCAGCTCTCCTCCAGCGCAAACACCATTGTCATATCATCAGACTCTGTCAGGATGGGCCCGCCCGGATTTACCCCCTCATCATCTACGGCTTCAGGAGTGACGAAAACCGAACTCACGAAGATTACCTCGGTCGTGGGAACAAACGGCACGGTCATCCCCGTTTACTCAACAAACGGTGAGTTTACGATCAGTTCAGTCGCCGGCAGGGGCTCGATCTACGGTCTCGACCCGGATGATATCGCGAAGTTCCTCACCCTGAACCAGTCGTATGGCAACGGGACAACGGATTTGGGGTTAAACGAGGTACTGGTCGGGGCCGATATTGCCGAAAACTTTAACCTTAAGGTCGGAAGCCGCATTAAAATCGGGTCGTTCTCATCGACATCCCGGCCCGAGCTGCGCATTGCCGGGGTTCTCAAGGCACGGGGCACCGTTGCTGACGGTATTTCGACCGACAACGGGATCGTGGTGAACAGCAAGTGGTATACCAACCAGTACGGCGGGGAGAACAAGTTCACGCAGGTAAATGTCATCGTCAAGGATGTTGACAACATTGACGATATCGAAACCGCCCTCGACACGAAACTCAACACGAATGCAAAAGTTCCCTCCGTCAGGATCACGGATGCCACATCGCAGCTGGAGACAGAGACCTCCACGCTGAGTACCGTGACGACGTTCATTATGGCAATCGGCGGGATTTCTCTTCTCGTTGCAGCCGTGAGTATCTTTAATGTGATGATGATGTCGGTAAGCGAACGGATACAGGAGATCGGGATCCTGCTCTCCATCGGGACTGAGAAAGGCGAAGTGCGCCGGATGTTCATCTACGAAGCATTTATCCTCGGTCTCCTGGGGGCAGGGATCGGGGGGATCAGCAGTGTGATTATTGGATACACCGTCGTGGATGCGATGATTGGCACGACAGCATATTTCTTTGAGCCGGCAAGTATTCTCTACGTCCCGGCCGCCATGCTTATCGGCGTGGTTGTCTGCGTCATATCCGGGGTGTACCCGGCATGGCGGGCATCGAACATGGACCCGATTGATGCACTGAGGAGTGAGTAAGAAGATGGCCCGGCTGATGCGAGGCAACCACACGAGGGGAAGATCATGTCCGTGCTGCTGAAGTATTATGTCCAGCGTGTCATCTCAAAAATCGTCGTGCCAAACCTGGCACGGATTAACCGGGCAAAGGAACGAAAAGAGCACAGATCCCGTTAAATTTTTTTTATCATGGCAGGCATTTGTTGTCACCACGCTTTTTTTAAGACGATCGATCATCAAACGGATATCTTACACCCCTGAGTGTAACCAATCCCCCCTAATGATACATAATTTCACTCCATCGATGAGGGCAATATAAGACCGTCCGCATCCATCGGCATGCTGGTGAGTACCGGGAAGGGTAGTCACCGGCGGGGGTGAACCGTACAAGACGAAAAACAACCACATACATGAACCGTTTACGATAGCACCCCGGCGTGAAGGCCCCGGTGTTCGGGAAAGGAACACAGGGAAAACCGGCATATCCGGTAACACGTTCGCGTCCGGCACTGCGGGTGATCCACGGATCAGAGCAGGTAAAAAAGTCCGGTTGATGGAAATACGATTGAGAGCACACAATCAGGAAAGGCAGAAAAATACAGGTACCTATAAAGGGGTATCACTATCCAGGCAGCGATGATATACAAGAACAGGTGAGATCTTACCCGAGGATCTCCCTTCTCGTTCCGGCAGTTGAAAGACCGGTCACCGGTTTTTTACCCGGGAGGGGTAAAATCCGCAGTGCCCACCGGGTTTCCCGGACATCAAAGGGATCTTCAATCCCTCTTCTACCTTTTTTTACAGAGTTGTATTCAGGAAGCCGGCGGGAGGATGCAGGTCACGCAGGTTACAGAGATATCATTCACCAGCCGGTTCAAATAATCATTTTTTAATTCAGGGTATAACGTTCCCCATGCAGTGAATATAATACCCCGGATGATCAGGAGAATAGAGAATGCTTTCCACATATTAAGGGGAGGTATCCGGAGATTAAGGAGATTTATTCCATGAAAAAAAGCAGCATAGTCATGTTGGTTGCATCCGCAATCCTCATCGCAGGGATCATGATCGCGGGGTGTACACAAAGTTCCACGAGTACATCCACGCCATCCAGTGACAACTCAGTTTCGTCATCCACTCAGGCCCCGACGGACACCCAGCAATCAGGCGGGAGCAGTGCGGCGCCGTCCGGCACGCCACAGTCAGGTGCACAGACAAACAGCACCGCAGCGTCAGGTACACCACCAGGTGGACAAATGAACGGTACAGCACCCTCGGGCACTCCACCGGGCGGGCAGATGGGCGGACAGATGAATGGCACGGCGCCATCCGGTGCTGCACCCTCGGGAACAATGCCGTCAGGAACTCCCCCGGCACAACAGTA
>JBEKTA010000020.1:0-13489 GCA_049516515.1 Methanoregula sp.
GTCCTCCACGCTGCCGCTGCCCGCAGAGATCAGCCGCTCTTCGATCGCAAAGAGCCAGTTGTCAACGATAGTCTTGAGCGCGTGCTCTGTCTCGTTTGTCCTGAGATTGGAACAGATCTGCTGGTAGAGCGCTTTTGGTTTCGAGAGCGGGGCTTGAGGGGAGACAAAAACGTGGGCAGTGACAAAATTTTTGGTGCTGGCGATCTCAAGGGCGCGGGCGACAAAAAAAGTCTTGCCGCTCCCGTAATCTCCCCGGATAAACTTGAGGTCTCCTCCTCCTTCCGCTACGTAGTCCAGCTGCCGTGCGATCACGCCCTCTTCCATGTCAAGCCCGACTGCAATCCGTTCAAGGCCGTCCGCAGGTACGGTTCCCCTCCTGAGCGCGTTTATGATGTTGAGGCTCTGGTGCCGGCGCCGGGCTGTCTGTTCAGGTTCCGGAATATTCATAGACCTCCCCTTCCGCACTCATACCTTTTTTTTCAATAAGCATAATCCCCTGCGCTGCTGACTTACGGATCAGGGCGTTTACGATCCCGGCGACCCTGCGGGTGCCCAGCAGCCGGCGCAGGTCCGTCTCGCTTGCCCTCCTGTGGGTGGCAAGGAAAACGAGGATCTTCTGTTCGGGCTCCGAGAGCGCCATGATCTCGCTCATAGCCTGTACCGGCCGGAGTGACGCAGCCTTTTTCCCCATAACGGGCGCCTGCGCCTTTATGACCGGGCAGTCCGTGAGCATCTGCTTTTTACACTGCTGTACCAGGACAAGAAAATCGTCAGGACGGCAGTCGCCGGAGTAAGCGGGCAGTGCATCAATACCGCAGAGACAGTCGTGCATGCAGGCTGCATAGTCCTCCCGTGACAGCGCATCGGCGGCTGCACTCCGGTACGCCGTGGCAAGGCACTCCCGCGCTTCTGACCCCAGCATATCCCTCCGCTCTTCAAGGCGCCGGATCAGCTCTCCCGTGAACCGTCGCATCTGGTGGAGTGTCCCCTCATTTTTTGTCACGAAGGCTGCAACCCGGCAGAGATCGGCCAGTTTTCGGACGTTTGCGAGAATATAGAGCAGGACCTTCTCGGATTCGCGGTCGTCACCCTGCGAGGCAAGGAACTCTGCGTACGGCAGCCCGCCGTTTATGTAATCGGCGCGGTATGCCCGGTAATACCAGGACTGGGCCTCGCCGGCCTCTCCCTGTTCCCGGTACAGTTCTGCCGTCTCTGTAAGAGAGACCACGTTCGTGTCGCCCGGGACGAGCGAGAGAAACCGTGCGCGTGCCTCTTCCGGGGGGTACTGTGACCTGATGTATCCCCGGTAAGACTTTAGGATCTGCCTGAACGTCTCTGCCGGGCATGATGCATCCAGTTCCTCACGGATCAGGGTCTCGTATGCCAGAAGGGCGTTTGCATGATCGCCCAGCGCCGCAGAGAACTCGCACGCAATGAGCTGGTGCTGTGGTTTATTATCGATCGCGATCAGTTTTTTTACGGTGGCAAGCCCCCGGAGATATTCCCCTCTTCCCTGCAACAGGAGCGTATAATCAAGAAAGATACCGGGGTCGGGAACCTCTTTGAGAGACGATGCGTAGGCATCGGGAGCGGTGGCAGCATCTGCGCCGGCCCGTGCGGCAAGGTAGAGCCGGGTGATGGCCGGATCGTGTGATTCATCGCAGAGCCCCCGGGCCTCATCAGCCGCTTCACGGTACCTCCCGGCTGCACAGAGTGCTTCGATATATTCCCGGCTTTTTGTGTGCCCGGCCACGGGAGACTGGTACAGGGCACAGGCCTCCTCTGCCCGCCCGGTCCGGGTGAGGGAAGCGGCCAGGTTCCGGCAGTCGTCGGGCCGTTTCCCGAGCGTGTAGAGCCGTTTTAAAACCGGGAGTGCCCCCCGGTAATCGTTTCCCCGGAGCAGGCTTGCCGCATAGCTGCGCAGGGCATCCTGGTTATCGGGATCAAGCCTGACCGCTGACGCGTACTCTGCAACTGCCCCCTCGTCGCCCCGCTGTTCGAGCACTTTTGCAAGATAACTGTGGACATGGGACGACTCCGGCATCTTCCGGGCGAGATCCCGGAAATATACCTCTGCCTCCTCCAGTTTTCCAAGGGAGAACAGGTTGGTGGCCGCAAGGACTTCAAGGGCAGGGTCCCGGGTCGTTTCGAGCAGATGGTTGCACAAGTCGAGCGATTCCTGGTATTTTCCCTCGGCATACAGCCTGAATGCATCTTTATTCTGGTTATCTGCGGTTGCCGGTATCATGGCGTGCCTGGATGGAGCCGGACCCGGAGGAGACCGGCAAGCATCCGTATCATATCCCCTTTTCTGACCCGGGAATCTCCCTTGTTCTGCCACGTGACAGGCACCTCCTCAATCCGGTACCCGGCCTGTGCCAGCCTCCAGATCAGTTCGACGTCGAACTCAAAACCCCGTGCCATAAGCCGGGGTAGTACAGCATCGACCGCGGATTTTTTAAAAACTTTTGCCCCGCACTGTGTGTCGTGGAAGGAGAGCCCGAACAGGAGCCGGATAATGAGGTTAAAGCCCCGGCTCTCCAGCCGGCGCAGCCAACCCTGCCGGATCCCCGGCTGAGAACCCGGTACCCACCGGGAGCCGATAACTGCGTCTGAAGTGGAAAGGTGCCCGAAGAGCCGGCAGATCTCGTCGATACCTGTGGAACCGTCTGCATCCACGTACCCTACGAGTGGCGCCTCGGCGGCGGCAAGTCCTGCAATCACGCCGCCACCCTTCCCGAGCCGGGTGGAAAAACGCAGGCAGCGGATGGAGAGGTCGGGGCGGCTTTTTGCTATCGCCTCAACCACATCTGCCGTGCTATCGTTCCCGTCGCAGACAACAATAAGCTCCCCCTCGAACTGCGTGATGGACATAAAGAGGTCAGGTATCCGCTTTTCTTCGTTGTAGGCGGGGATAACCAGACTGTATTTTATCGTGGGGGCTGGGGACATGGCAGGCAGTAAATTTTTGGATGTTCTTTTTTCTGCCGGTCTAAAAAAATCACCGGCATGGCAGCGGTTTAATCCAGTACCGTTGGGTGGAGATCGCCAATAATATTACTGGTGTTTGCCCAGATGCCGGGCGAGTGCCGTGTCTTTATGGTATTTCTCCGCGATAGCAAGCGCGGTTGCCCGGAGCGCCTGGTGATCCTTCAGGCAGGTATCAGGAGGCGGGGACTTGCGCAGGATGGCAGAGGTGTTCTCGGTCACCTGGATGAGTTCGGTTGCAATCAGCGCGTCAAGCCAGATCAGGTCGGCGAGCATGCTTTTGAGTTCCAGATCTTCCATACTCTCTATTTCAGACATGCCGGTATTTAAGGAAAGGGTGCCACGAAGATGAGTGTCATGCTGATAAAAAGAGGCGGGAGACCGGCTGCTTTATCCCTGCCACCGGAAGTACGGGACACCGTCGATCACCCGGTGCCCGATCTTCTTTTCCTTAAAGAGGAGCGGAGCAAGCAGCGTCAGGTCGGCGATGAACACATCGAGATGTTTTGTGCGGTTCATCCCGGGCCCGATGAGCACCTCCTCGATCTCGTGGAGGGAATAAGCGGTGTCGGGATGTGCCCTGAGCAGGGCCTCGATTTCATTTATTCCGTCGGTGCCTTTGTTATATTCATCTGTGGTAAGGGGCATTCTGCAATCACCGGTCCACCGTTTACGGTTTTGGATCTCATATAGGTTCGGGAGGATCCCCTGCCGTCTATCACGACAACCTTAATCCCCTTGCATTCCAGACATCTCCCCCTGAGTACCATGACCTATCTGGATAATATAAAAAAAGACGGGAAGTATGCAAATCCCTTCTTCTGCCTGACAGGGATCGAGGTTGTCTGTGCGGGGGAAGGCAGGGCCACGCTGAAAATGGCAGTCCGTCCCGATATGCACAACGGCGTGGGCTGGCTGCAGGGCGGGCTGCTTGTGGCGCTTGCCGATGAGGCGATGGCGCTTGCACTCTACCCGATGCTGGAAACAACCGAAGGGATAGCGACCATCTCCGAGTCCACGAGTTTCATCAAGGGTGTGCGGGATGGCGTGATTCTCGCTGAGGGCCGGGTGATCCGGAAAGGGCGGCGGGTCGCGTTCTGCGAGGGAGAGGTACGGATCGATGATGCAGATAAAACGATGCTCTCCCGGACCACAGCCTCATTTGCCGTGACCACCTGCAAATAATATAAAAAGAAAAAGTTTTTCACTCACTTTTTATTTTTCTTTGTGCCTGCTTTTTTATCCGGTTCTCCCGGGGCCGGTGTCTTTTTTGTGACATAATAGGCGACGCCTGCCGCAACTATAACCACTACGATAGCAAGAACGATCAGGGTAACCGGCGGGACAGAAGGAGTGGCTTTCTGTGCAGCAGCAAGCTTCGTTGTCGCCTCGCTGTTGCCGGGATCGCTTGCAAGTGCTGCTTTGTACGAGGCTATGGCGTCCTGGTAGTTCCCGAGTTTTACCAGTGCATCTCCCTTGTTGATCATGGCGCCGGTGTAGTTCGCATTATTGGCAAGCGCCTGGTCATACGAGGTCACCGCGTCCGAGTACTTTCCGAGGTTGTACTGGGCATACCCCTTGTTGTTCCAGAGCATGTCGTCGTTGGGGTACTCCGCGAGTCCGGCATCGATGGTCGTTATCGCATCAGAATAATTACCCAGCTGGATCTGTGCATAGGACTTGCCCTGGTACGTGTAGAGGAGTGCATCGGTGGTCTGAATCATGGTCGTATTCGATGCGAGTGCCTTATCGAAGAGTGCAATCGCGCCTGAATAGTCCCCGGCTCCCGTTAACTGCACTGCCGCATTGTAGTAACCCGTGGCAGCATCCGTGGGGGTGGTCTCGTTCGCGGCCATGACGGGAATGATCGTTACGGCACAGACCAGAAGAAGTGCCAGAATACCAAGAATCTGCCCTCGTTTCATGTCCGGTATATGGGTGCTATCCTGACATCAATCTTGCTTTGGCGAGCCGGAATTTTTGCCCGGGTCACGTGTCGGGATATTCACCTGAGGAACCATAGATAGAGAATGATCGACCCGCAGAATGCCCCTATGGCGAGCCAGGCGATCGAAACAATGGAGGAATTAAGAATATTCTGCCGGACCAGTGCCCCCACGTACCCGGACGGGAGCGTGGCCGCGAACCCGGCTGCTGCCAGGATTATAAGAATCGCAATCCCGGCAACGATGGCGCACATCTCCAGAAACGGTACCAGGTACCCGTTATGCATACCGGTGAATATATCTCCTGATATTATAAAGTTCGTCGTTTTCACTCCTGGTACAGGATATCCGGCCGAAACTCACGCCAAAACCCGGCCTCGCCGTTCTATCCCGTCGATAAGATAATAATAATAGGGAATGCGGCTCAAATGGTATGCATTCGGGGAGATCACGTGAAGTACATTTTTGTCACCGGTGGTGTTATGAGCGGCCTGGGAAAAGGGATCACGGCCGCCTCAGTCGGACGTATCCTGAAAAACCGGGGGTACCGGGTGACGGCCGTAAAAATCGACCCGTACCTGAATATCGATGCCGGGACAATGAACCCTGCCCAGCATGGCGAGGTCTTTGTCCTCAAGGACGGGAGTGAAGTCGATCTCGATCTTGGTAACTACGAGCGTTTCCTCGATATCGAGCTAACTGCCTCGCATAACATCACGACCGGCAAAGTGTACCGCACGGTCATCGACAAGGAACGCCGGGGAGATTTCCTGGGAGAGACCGTCCAGATCATCCCCCACATCACCGACCAGATCAAGACCTGCATCCAGCAGGCGGCTGAAGAGGAGTTCCCCGACGGCACGAAAGCAGAGGTGTGCCTTGTCGAGGTGGGCGGGACGGTCGGCGATATCGAGAGCATGCCGTTCTTAGAAGCAGTCCGGCAGATGCGGGGCGAACTTCCCGCTCACAACTATGTCCTGATCCATGTCACGCTTGTTCCCGAGGACGCGATGGGGGACTTAAAGACAAAACCCACCCAGCACTCGGTAAAAGCCCTCCGGGAACTTGGGCTCCATGCAGATATCATCGTCTGCAGGAGTGAACGGGTGGTCGGTGCCAATACCAAGCGCAAGATCTCGGCGTTCTGCGATCTCCCCATCAGTGCGGTCATCTCGGCTGCCACCGCGGCCGATACCTACGAAGTTCCCATGGAGATGGAAAAGGAGGGGATCGCGGATGTCCTCTCATCCATCCTCTCCCTTGAGAAGAAAGAGACCGATCCGTCATGGTACCGTCTGGTTACCAAGGAATACACGAACCGGGTGACGGTTGCGATCGTGAGCAAGTACGGCATCGAAGACGTCTATATCAGCATTAAGGAAGCGCTCAAGCATGCCGGCCGGTCGCTCTCGACCGAGGTGAAGATTGCATGGCTGGATGCGGAGCGGTACGAGCGCGACCAGCTCAAGGACTACGACGGCATTCTCATCCCGGGTGGCTTTGGGAAGCGGGGCATCGAGGGCAAGATCGAGGCGATACAGTTTGCCCGGGAGAACAACATCCCGTTCCTGGGCCTCTGCCTCGGGTTCCAGCTCGCGACCATTGAATTTGCCCGGCACAAGTGCGGGATAGAAGATGCCACAAGTGAGGAGTTCGGAGAGGGCTCGCACATTATCGCGCTCCTCCCCGAACAGGAGAGCGTGACCGAACTGGGCGGCACGATGCGCCTCGGGGACTACACCTCCGATATCCGGGACGGCACCCTTGCGATGAAACTTTACGGTCAGAAGCAGATCGTCGAACGCCACCGGCACCGGTACGAGGTGAACCCGCAGTATATCGAAACGCTGGAGAAGGAGGGGCTGGTCTTCTCGGCCACGAACAGGAACCGGATGGAGTGTCTCGAACTCCCCGGCCACCCGTTCTTCTTTGCAACGCAGTTCCACCCCGAGTTCAGGTCACGGCCGACGCGCCCCTCGCCATCCTATCTTGGGTTTGTCGAGGCATGCCGGGCAAACAAGCGGACACAATAGGCAGGCGACAGTCATGGTCAAACCAGAGAAGTTCATCCCACAGGCGATCGAGGAGATTAAAAAGGCTGCCGGCACCGACAAAGTCGTGATGGCGCTCTCGGGCGGTGTCGACAGTTCGGTCTGCGCCGCACTCGCAGCACGGGCAATCGGTGACCGGCTGATCCCGATCTACATCGATACCGGCCTGATGCGCAAGGGTGAGACCGAACGGATAAAGACGGTCTTTTCGGACATCCGGCTCGAAGTTATCGACGCCAGCGATGAATTCTTCGCCGCGCTCGCCGGGATCACCGACCCCGAGAAGAAGCGCAAGGCGATTGGCGAGCGCTTCATCCGTGTCTTCGAGCGGGAGGCAAAAAAATCGGGCGCGACGTGCCTGTTGCAGGGCACGATCTACCCGGACCGGATCGAGAGCGAGGGGGGCATCAAAAGCCACCATAACGTCGGTGGCATGCCCCTTGAAACGGCGTTTACGAAAGTGATCGAACCGATCCGCGACCTCTACAAGGACGAAGTTCGGGAGGTCGCGGGAGCGCTCGGCCTGCCCAAGGAGATTCAGCACCGGATGCCGTTTCCCGGGCCGGGCCTTGCGGTCCGGATCCTTGGGGAGGTCACCCGGGAGAAGGCCGCGGTGATCCGGGAGGCGAACTGGATCGCCGAGTCCGAGATCGTCGAGCAGTACCGCCCGTGGCAGTGCTTTGCTGCCCTCATCGGCCTCGGGACCGGGGTGAAGGGTGACAACCGGATCCACGGGTGGATCGTCGCGATCCGGGCCGTGAACTCCCGGGACGGGATGACCGCCGATCCCATGGAGATCCCATTTGCCGATCTTGTGAGAATTGGCGCGAGGATCACCGCTGAGATCCCGAGCGTCGCCCGCGTGGTCTACGATATCACCCCGAAACCGCCGGCGACGATCGAGTACGAATAACCCCCCCTTCCCCAAAAACGGGTGGGGCAGTCGGGGCAGTCGGAAATGCCTGCCCGTATTCCCCTTAAAAAAAAGACAGGAAAACTCCGAAATTATAAAAACTCATGTGATACCCATGAAAAATACCGATATTACAAGCCAGTACAAAGTGCTTGACGACCAGTACTATATGCCCGCCTTCTCGCGGAACATGGCAATTGTCCGCGGGAAAGGTGCGAAAGTCTGGGATGGCACCGGAAAGGAATATATCGACTGCGTGGCCGGCATTGCCGTCTGCAGCACCGGGCACTGCCACCCGGCCGTGGTAAAAGCGATCTGCGACCAGGCACACGAGCTCATCCACTGCTCCAACCTCTACTACACCCCCCACCAGGGTGACCTCGCAAAGAAGATCGTGGAGATCACCGGCCTCAAAAAGGCCTTCTTCTCAAACTCGGGAGCCGAGGCAAGCGACGGAGCCCTCAAACTCGCCCGGGTCAGGACAAAAAAGCGGAAGTTTGTCGCCTTCACCCACGGGTTCCACGGCAGGACCATCGGGTCGCTTGCCGTGACCCACAAGCCTGCGGCCCGCGAGCCCTTCGAACCGCTGGGTCTCCCGACCACCTTCGTGGAGTACGGGAACCTCGATGCCCTGAAAAAGGCTGTTGATGGCGACACCGCAGCAGTAATCGTCGAACCGATCCAGGGAGAAGCCGGCGTTATTATCCCCAAAGACAGTTTCCTTGAAGGGATACGGGAGGTCTGCGACAAGACGGGGACCTTCATGATCGTCGACGAGGTCCAGACCGGGATGGGCCGGACCGGAAAGTGGCTGGCGATCCAGCACACGAAGGTCGAGCCCGATATCGTGACGCTCGCAAAAGGCATCGCAAGCGGCTTTCCGATGGGGGCGCTGGTTGCCCGCGAGGGGCTGGAGTTCACGAAAGGCGAGCATGGGAGCACGTTTGCCGGCGGGCCGCTTGCCTGTGCGGCAGGCCTTGCCACGATCGGCGTTCTGGAGCAGATCCTGCCGGATATCGCCCGCAAGGGGGAGCGGTTCCGTACGGGTCTCGCCCGCTACCACCCCCGGGTCCGGGGACTGATGATCGGGATCTCGGTCGGGGAGAAGTGTGCAGTAGTGCAACAGGAGTGCGCAGCGGAAGGCGTGCTCGTAAATTGTGCGGCTGACGGGAACCTGCGGCTCGTCCCGCCGCTCGTGATCTCGGACGCCGAGATCGACCGTGCGGTGAAGGTGATCGATGGAGCGCTTGGTAAGGTCATGCTATAGGCAGGGCGGGTATGTTTTCGCAAAAAAGGCGGGACGTAGTGCACACGGTGCGGGCGATGTGCGTGTCGCCCGGCTTGCCAGTAACGAGAACCCCGAAGCCCCGTCACCGGCAGCGGTAGCGGCAGCGCAGTCTGCGGTACTTTCCGCAAACCGGTACCCCGATGAGCGGGTGGACGTGCTGGTATCGGCTCTCCGTGCGTATTACGGCGATTATACCTTTGTAACCGGCGTCGGGATGGACGGGGTGATCGAGACCCTGATCCGGACGCTTGTCGATCCCGGAGAGACGGTGGCGATATCGGCGCCCACGTTCTCGTTCTACGGTCTTGCCGCACAGGCACAGGGAGCGCGGGTTGTCACCGTACCGCGCCGGGCGGATTTCTCGGTCGATACCGATGCGCTTGTCCGGGCCGGAAAGGACGCGAAGATTGTCGTGCTCTGCACCCCGAACAACCCGACCGGCAATGCGACATCTGTCGACGATGTGCAGCGGGTGCTTGATGAGATCAAGGGGATACTCTTCCTTGACAACGCGTATGTCGAGTTCTCGGGCATCGATTACCTGCCTTTAACAAAGAAGTACGAGAACCTCGTGATCGGCCGGACGTTCTCGAAGGTGCACTCGCTTGCCGGCCTCCGGATCGGGTACGCGTTTGTTCCGGCCTGGCTCCAGCCGTTCTACCTGCGGGCGGGAACGCCGTTTACAGTGAATTCGGTTTCGGCAGCGGCGGCAGCAGCAGCGCTTTCCGACAAGGAGCATGCCGCCCGGTATATTGCACAGGTACAGGTCTGGCGGAAACGTTTTGCATCCGAACTGAAGTTCCCGGTCCTCTCATCGGATGCCAACTTCGTGATGGTTGATGTCGCGCCTCACACCGGCGACGAGATTGTGGAAAAACTTGCTGCCCGGGGCGTGCTCGTGCGCTCGTGCAGAAGCTTTACAGGACTTGCGGATCATTATATCCGGGTGAGTGTCGGAGAGGACTGGGAGAATGAGTTGTTTATCCGGGAGTTAAACGCACTATGATGTGCGGTATCACCGGGACCCCGGGGACCGGGAAATCCACCGTGGCAGACGAACTGGCCCGCCGGGGGTACCGGGTGGTCCACATCACAGATATCGTGCAGCCCTACGTCCAGGGAACAGATCCTGAACGGGACACGCAGCTCATCGATACCGATAAGATGGCAGACGAGTTCATGTCCTTTGACGGCTTTGTCGAGGGACACTTTGCCCACCTGCTGCCCTGCAACCGGATCGTGGTGATGCGCCTGCGACCTGACGAACTGGCGATCCGTCTTAAGGCCCGCGGGTATTCAGAGGAAAAGACCGGGGAGAACCGGGATGCCGAGGCACTCGATGTCTGCCTGATCGAGACGGTGGAAGAGTACGAGCCTGACGAGATCTTTGAACTGGACACGACCGGCAAAACCCCTGCTGCCTGCGCAGATGCGATCGAACAGTTTTACCGGGGCGATATCCCCGCCTCGTTCGGGACGCTCGACTGGTCGGCATTTGCAGGGGTGTCATCATGACGCTTGACCAGTACCGCCCGCACGTGAAGGTCTACTTTGATCCGCTCGTGCGGTTTGCCATCCGGTGCCGGATCACGCCGAACATCCTGACGATCGCCGCCCTTGCGGCATCGGCCGCGGCCGGCCTCCTCTTCTTTTTCCGGCTGGAGATCTGGGCCGTTCTCGCCGTGGCCATTAACGCCTTCTGCGACGCGATGGACGGTGCGGTCGCCCGGGAGATGAAGAACCAGAGCCTGCGGGGCGATTTCCTCGACCACGCGGTCGACCGGTATGCGGATATCTTCATCATCACCGGTATCTTCGCGAGCGGCCTTGTGCCCTGGCCGGTCGGGGTGCTCGCGCTCACCGGCGTCCTGATGTCCTCGTACCTGGGCACGCAGGCGCAGGCGGTCGGCGTGGGCCGGGTCTATGCCGGGGTGCTCGGCCGGGCCGACCGGCTCGTGCTGATCATGGCAGTCGGGATTATCTTTATCCTCTTCCCCATGACCGTTTACGGGCTGAACCTGCTTGGCTGGCTCCTCCTCCTCTTCGGGGTCTTAGGCCATGTCACCGCGTTCCAGCGGTTCGCATACGTGTGGATCAAGCTGGAGTAAGTCCACTTTTTTAACGAATTTTTATTTTATACGGGGAATTCAACCGATTATTTCACCGGCTCTCTAGAAACCGGACAAGAACATACAGACGCTTTTTTGGGCTCCGGCATGCGTGCCTCCGCCCCCGCCGCGTGGGTATCCCCACAGCGGATCATGGGGATCTTCATGTTTACAGCACTTCGTTTAACTGTACACTACTGTATAGAGTGCAAAATTAAAATCACAATATTTATGCTATCAATGGTTAATTCGACTCTTAACAACCAGGCACTATTGATTGAAATTAGTTTACAAACGTCCGGTGAATGGATAAATATCCCCTGCCACGAAGCAGGATGACGTGACTTTTTCAATGAATGTTCTTGATAGTTCATAAAAAAATCACAGGAATGTGAGACTGCGGAACATGAATGAATCAAAAGTCAAATTTGGGGTTTTAGTCCTCGTGATGGTTATCTTGATCTGGTGTATACCGGTAGCTGGTGCTGAAAACACAACCGGTGAAGGTAATCTTACCAACCAGACTCTGATTGCAACAGCCTCTTCTGAAACACCGTTCATCACGATAGATCCCATAGGGAACCATGCTATTGGCGATGTGTTCTTTATTAACGGGACAACGAACCTGCCCGCGGGGGAAGATCTGTCGATGTCAATAATGGAATTATATGCAAATAATCACACTGAACCACAATTTGCTCCTGAATATCCGAATGGGGACGAATTTTTTGATCTTATAAACAATATTTCTATCACT
Source organism: Methanoregula sp. (assembly GCA_049516515.1). Taxonomy (GTDB): domain Archaea; phylum Halobacteriota; class Methanomicrobia; order Methanomicrobiales; family Methanospirillaceae; genus Methanoregula. The sequence continues at coordinate 12,052 of JBEKTA010000020.1, forward strand.
TCAACAGCCTCAGCACCTTTTGGAATAAACACGTGGTCGGAAAACGTTAAGGATATTTTCAAAGGAATTAATAGTGATAATTATTCTATTGGTGTTTACCCATCAAATGTCACCCTTCTTAAGGAATTTCGTGATCCTAACAATCCATCTACCAATAATGAACCGGAACTTCCATTCGCTTTTTTTTACCTTCTTCCAGCAGCTAAAGCCACGCCCATCATGGTTTCTCAAACAACAATTCCGAGTTCTTCTCCAATTCAACCAATTGCATATCTAACCGCAGTGCCTCAAACAACTCAATCTTCTCCTTTCTCCGCGATGTCGCCGCTAGTGGGGATTGTTGCGATAATTCTCGTAAGATCCATACGAGGGAGGAAGCGTGATTAAGATGATTGCAAAAAATTGTGTGGTATTCACCGTAATCATTATAGTTGTAATAATGGCACTCGTCACGCCGCTCGCAAGTGCGGATGAGATGACCAATGTCACTTCTGCCCGGGCTGTAAGTGCGCTACCCCTCCCACAACTGCATTTCAACAATTCTCAGGAGAAGGTTGCAGTGACTGGAGAATTGAGCCCAGGGAAAATAATCTTCACCACACCTGGTGCAGCATTAACTGCGCATCAAAATGAGAAACAACTGACCCTCCCATTCGGTGCCATCATTCATCACGAAAACAATATAACAACAATCTTTGATCAGAACGGGCAACAAGTTCTTGTGGCGGATGACATGTTATCGGAAATGATCCCCACAATCAGTGGAACTCGACCGGCAACATTTGTTCACGAAGTCCCGAATGGTTCTATCATTGTTAATGGCGGAGATAAACTCTATATCGTTCACAACAACACCCGGATCCTCACAATTATTAACGCCAACTCCAACGAACCATTTGTACCTACTTCAAATGTTGTATGCTCTGGTAAACCCTATGCCATGTCATGGGTTGAAGGGGCTGAATCACAACAGATAACTCCAAATTCCGGAGTGTCCCGTTTCAGTGCAGACTGGAATGTGCCTACATCACCCAGACTGGGATTAACCGTGGCAGGTTTCATAAAACCAGTTGCGATTTGGGACGGAATTTCTTATTGTAACAATGGAGACATAAACACCGGCTTAATTCAACCTGTCCTCTATTGGAACTATCCCAATCCAGGCTGGAACCTGCAAACATGGTACGTCTGGTCAAATGCAACAACCAACGCAAACCTGGCGGCTCAAACCGATGTAATTGCCAACACAGTTGACACCCAAATATCGACAAACGATGATCTCCGGGGAGAGGTAAGCATAACGGGGAATGAAGTTACTGGGCTTATCGATGATACGGCAACTGATATGAACTCAGAACTGGGTCTTACAAATCCGGGTTATGACCCCGAATGGATGAGCCAACCAGCCTATGCCCAGATCGTATTAGAGTGGCCCATG
>JBEKTA010000021.1:0-13110 GCA_049516515.1 Methanoregula sp.
CAGACGGCAGTCAAGCAGCTGCCGCACCGCCTCGTGATGCGTGATCACCGTTCCCGATCCGGAGCGTCCGGCAAGCAGCGGGTGCTCCGGGTCAAGGTGAACCGGGGCGACAACGAGATCGTACGTCTCTTGTGCAGCCTGTTCTGCCACTTCCGGTGTTGTATCCCGGTACACGTCCACCATGTCGACGGTGTGGCCGGCCCGGGCAAACGCTCCCCCGATCTCGCAGCCGCCATGGATCGTATCGAGTACCAGGATCCGCATATGCCGGTTCAGATAAGGGTAAGCGCCTTACGGGCGTTCTTGACCATCAGCTCAGCAAGCAGCGGGTCGATCCCGATGGGATCTGCGTACACGAGCGGGATGGATTTCCCGTTGAGGGCAAACGTACCTTTCTTCGTACCTTCGGGAAGACCGATCTCGGAGGGAATGTCTTTCTCGATATGGACGCCTTTTGCAAGAAAAAGAGGGACGACCACCAGCGTATCGATATTTTCTTTCCTGAATTCGGCAAGCGCGTCCTTGATGGAGGGTTTATTGATATTCATAAAACCGCATTTGACCACAAACTCGGAGGTCTGGGCCGCAATCAGTTTTCCGGTTGATTCTATGAGTTCCTTGTTGTAGGGCATCGTGCTGCCGTGGCCTACAAGTAACATTCCCTTCGTAACCATATAACAAATAGTATTACGGTTATCGTTAAAAATTATTACCAAACGATCTTTGTGCGGGTGCTTTTCGCCGTGAAACAAAGAGAGGGGGAAAAAGCCTTGCGGTTCATGAAAAAAGGGGAGGGGTTCCCCATGAATTCCGTCATGTCAGATCCAAAGACATTTCTCATACGACCTGCAACGAATATGAACTTATGATGGATGCATTCGAGCGCTTCGGCCTCATTATCAACAATCACGTGGTCAGGACCCCGGTTGTCATTGCATCCATGGCCGGCATCGTGGATGCCAGGTATGTGCTCGACCGTAAAGACCATGCCGGGGTCGCATTCATCGGGGGATATTCGATCGATGCCCCAACCCTAGATGCGGCACGGTCGATTGCTGCCGGCGGGGAGCGCAGGGAATTCCTCTATGAGGATCCGGTACCGGCGCTGCGTGCAGAGATTGATCTGCTCAAAACCTGCGATGTGGTCGCCGGCATTAACCTGCGGGGCAGTTCCCCGGCCTCCTTTGCAGCCATTGCAGATGCATTCGGTGACGAGGTGGTCTATGAGATCGATGCCCACTGCCGTCAGGCCCCCATGGTCGCGGCCGGGGCCGGGGAATATTACCTCAAAAATCCCGGGGCCCTTGTTGCGGTGGTAAAAGCACTCAAGGCAAAGGATGCCACGGTCTCGGTGAAGATGCGTGTCGGGGTTGCTGCGGATGACCGGGCGCTCGTGCGGGCGCTCTGGGGGGCCGGTGCCGATATCCTGCATGTCGACCTCATGGATGCCGGCATCCCAAAACTCCGGCAGATCCGGAACAGTTGTCCGCTCCTTATCATTGCAAATAACACCATTACGACCTTCGACAAAATGCGGGACATGCTCTCCCACGGTGCCGATCTCGTCTCGCTTGCGCGGCAGTCCGATGAGCGTACGCTTGCCGGCCTTGATGCGGCCATCACCCGGTATGCAGATGAGGACGGCTGGTACAACTCCCCAAAGCAGCTCTGCCGGGGCGGCGATCTACGGGCGCTCACGTTCTGCTGCATGCCGGTCAAGGAGTGCCCGCTCATCCCGGCGCTCTCGCGCATCGGGCTCTCAAAGGAAGAGTATATCCGGTTAAAACTGGATTCCGTGAAAGGCACGCCACTCGAAGGCGGCCCCCACACCTGCTTTGGCAGCCTTGCGTGGTGCTGCAAGACCTCATCTCCCTGCATGTTCCGGGACATGACGCTCGCACAGGACGGCATACCAAAGAAAGTATATATGCGCCGGAAACGCGAGCTCTCAGATACCTTAATGAGCCGTGTGTTCCATGACGTCCCACCTGATGAGTGCAGCTGAACGGGGACAACTTGCGATGATGCTTGAGGTCTCGGCATTCCCGAAACCCGGGAACGTAGACCGGTGTCACGATTATCCCGACACGAGACTCGAACATTTCCTTGCCTCCACGATCTTTGCCAGGCCGGCACTGGAAGAGGCGGCTTTAAGTAAAGGACGGATCGGCGAGATCATCGGCCATGCGGTACGGCAGACGAGCGTGCACAGCGGGGGCAACACGCATTTTGGCGCATTCATCCTCCTTATTCCCCTCGTGTTTGGGAACGGCATCGAAGGTGCCGTAAAGGCAATCGCCCGTACCGATGTGTCCGATGCGGTCGCATTCTACAGGGCGTTTGCTCTTACCAGTGTCCGTATGAATGCAGACGATGAACTCGATGTGAACGATCCAAAGGTACTTGACGAGCTCCGCGAACGGAACATGACCCTGCTTGACGTGATGCAGCACTCGGCGCCAAACGACATGGTCGCCCGCGAATGGATCAACGGGTTTGTGCTCACCCGGCGCGGTGCCGATATCCTCCACCAGATTGGACCGGGCCGGGAGGCGATCGTGGAGATGTTCCTGACCCTGCTTGCAACCGAGCCGGACACGTTTATCATCAAGAAGCATGGGAGGGCAGTCGCGGAGCAGACCATGATAAAGGCCCGCGAAGTGCTGGACGGCAGACGGCTGCTGGAAACCTTCGATGCGGAATGCATTGAGGCCGGCATCAACCCGGGCTCGATTGCCGACATCACGATTGCGGCGATCTTTATCGCACTTGGCGAGGGATGGGAATGGGACTCATAAAAGGCGGCATCAACGAGGTGATCGCCACCACCGCGTTCAACGCGGCACCCATTGGCATCCACTACCGGGACAAGGCTGCAAGCATAATACTTTTTTCCGGCAGCCACACCGCGGAAAATGTCGAACGGGACGGCTGGGTGGTTGCAAACCTTGTCCACGATCCCGTGCTGTACGTGCGGACCGCGTTTGAGGATCTCCCCCGCGATGTGTTTGTGGAAGAGCCGGTGGCGGGCCGTTCGATGTACCGTCTGGCCGGGGCCGAAGCCTGGGTCGCATTTACCGCAACGGTAGAGCGCAAGACACACGAAGCGATGATGGTCCGGCTCACGCAGGAAAAAGAGATTATCGAAGAGGTTGCTGTTCACCCGGTGAACCGGGGGTTCAACGGCATCATCGATGCAACCGTTCACGCGACGAGATACCGGGCAACCCGGGACCCGGTACTGAAAGGATGGATCGATTACCATGCCGGCATCGTGCGGAAGTGCGGCGGGAAGAAGGAACTTGAAGCGCTTGAGCTGTTGATGGGATATATAACAGGGTGAGCTGATCAGGAATCCCGGGAACTTTTTTTCAAACCTTTGAATGTGACACAGGCAGAGGGCATGCGATCCAGTAACGGTAAACCGCAGGAATAAAAAGGAACAATTCAGGGTTCCGGGATTTGTCCCGCTCTACCCACAAAAAACGTTTTTAGCACACCCGGGGCACCGGGTCGCCCATGGGTGGCTCAATGAACCGTTCGCCGCCGATCGCTGTTTCCATAATCACGTGGGAACCTTTGACAACTTTTCCGACGATCGCAGCATCCCGGCCGTACTTGTGCGAACGGAGTGCCGCAAGGATCGCATCCGCATCGGCAGCCGGCACCCCCATCACGACTTTGCCTTCGTTTGCCACTTCGAGCGGGTCGATGCCGAGCATCCCGGCAGCGCTTTTCACGTTCCTGCGGACCGGAATGCGCTCTTCCTCGATCCTGACCTGTACGCGGCCCTTTTTTGCCATCTCGTTGATGGCACTCGCAAACCCGCCCCGGGTCGGGTCTTTCATCGCATGGATGGTACCCGCGTCAAGGACCGGCTCCATCATCCCCCAGAGGGGAGCGACATCGGACCGGATCTGCTCGCCGAGATCGAATCCCTCGCGGTGGGCCATGATCGCAATACCGTGATCGCCAAGGGTTCCCGAGACAATGATGACGTCCCCGGGGACGAGACCGTTGTCCCGCACAATGGTCTTTGCGATACCGATACCGGCCGTATTGATCGCGATCCCGTCAAGCGCTCCTTTCTCGACCACCTTCGTATCACCCGTAACAAGGCTTGCCCCGGCCTCCCCGAGCGCCTCGTCCATCGAACAGACGATCTTTTCGAGGTCTTCGACATCAAAGCCCTCTTCGAGGATCATCCCGCACGAGAGCGCGACGGGGCGGCCGCCCATCATCGTAAGGTCGTTTACCGTACCGCATACCGCGATCCGGCCGATATCCCCGCCCGGGAAAAAGATCGGGCGCACAACGTGGGAGTCCGTGGTAAAAACAATATTGGTACCGTTGATGGGAATTACGGCACCGTCGTCCAGCGATTCAAGGCCGATCCCGCCGGCATTGTTGTGGGTAAATTTCGTGAGCGTCTGGAGCAGTTCGCCCATCACTTCGCCACCGGCGCCATGCATCATGTTGACTTTCATCGTTAGTCCGCCACCTCGATCTCGACATTGGTTACGACAATCTCCCGGCCCCGGACTACTTCCGGCAGTGCCCCGCAGCGGGGACAGACATAGATCTCATTTCCTGCATACCCACAGGGGCATTTCGTCTCGGGCTCCACCTCGGCGCAGTCAAGGACAGCCGTTATAAAGAGCGGATCGTCCTCTTTTATGGTATCAAACAAAAAGATTACCTGCTCGGGATTCACCATCGCCATCTTCCCCACGTCGACGCTGATCTTTTTTACCCGTGTTGCCTGATGGTCAAGCGCTGCTTTTTTTGCGGTCGCATACAGGTCGTAAGCGATGCTGTATTCGTGCATCACTCCTCCAGTGCGGCATAAACCTGTTTGAAGATCTCCCGGGTCTCAAGACCTTCCTCGCGGGAGAGACGCTGGATTGCAAAACCCACATGTACGAGCACGAACTCGCCAACCTTGACATCGACAAGATCGAGCCGGACTTCCTGTTTGAGATCGCCGTAGTCCACGACCCCGACATTCCCGTCTTTGATCTCCATTACTTCTGCAGGAACTGCAACACACATCGATGGTTCACACCCGTATCCGGTTATACTATAGTAGGAGTTCCTCACTCATAAAAACAGTGATAGTGTGCCGGCTTGCACACATGTCCGGAATACGAAAGTCCTGATTTTTCTCCCTGTCACTAACCTTCCATCGTTGTCATGGTCAGTCTGATGGAGTACCCTCTCGGGCCCTGTATCGCACAATTCCTTACCAAGGCGCGGCAGGATACTGTACCGGCCCCGGGGGATACTCGACGCCATGCAATTTGAGAGATGGTAAGAACAAAAAACAGAGATCAGACGCCGGGGAAGAGATTTGAACTCTTGAGGTGCAGGGCACCAGTGGCTTTCAAGGCCACCGCCTTACCGGACTAGACTACCCCGGCATGTGTTTTTACTCTTTTGGCCGCGTAATATAAAAAAGGCTTCTTTGCCGGTACGGTTTTCCCGGCATACACCGGATGATGAAGATGCCGTGCAGGGAATTTTAAAAAAATCCGGCTGAACGGATCAATGCCTGCGCAGGTGAATGAAGAGTGAGGCCAGACACACGGCGATCAGGCTGCCGGCCCCCACGAGCGGGGATTTTTGCGTCTCTGCGGAAGATACCGGGGACTGGTTCCCCCCGAATGCCGCAGGCACTGTCGGACTTCCCTCAATCGAATCTGCGTTATCTGCGTAGAGAGTGACAACTGCACTCACCGAATACTTGTAAGGATATACTTTGAAATACAGGGGCTTATCCGCACCATTCACGACTACTACTTCGGGCGCGGATTCTCCCTGATCGTTCACCGTGTGAAGGTCTCCGTTCTCATCGGTGTACTCAATAACCCAGTCAACAGAGGTTGACGTGGAGACGGTGACCGGGCCGTTGCCGGCAGGCTGGACAATAAAATAGGCCGGGTTATCCCGGGATGATTTACCCTGGGCAGACATCTGGGAAGGTGTTGTTACCGCAGTCTCTGTTGAGAGCGTCTCATGTCCCCCAATGATACTGACCATCCTTGAACCAATGTACCCCTCCGCATCGGTAAAACTGACTTCATAATCCCCGGTCTGGCTGATCGGGACCACCACGTTAAATCCCCCCAGAGAATCGGTATCCACATACATGGGACCGTAGATTACCGAGTTGTCCGGCCCGATGACCGCGATCTGGACTCCGGAGTTTGTATCAACGGTAATTTGTCCGGTAATATACAGTTTGTCAGAAAGGGTCTGTGTCATCTGAGAGGTCAGGACAATCTCATCAGAGCGATCGACGAGGTTTACCTGTCGCATGGTAATCGAGTCCCCCGTGCCTCCCGCAGGTACTTCGACCTTGTACAACCCGACGGGGAGGAGCGTCGTGTCAAAAACCACGCGGAAGGTTTTATCAGACTGCACATAAGCAACCACACGTTTGATTTCGGTACTGGTGGTCACCTGCTGGTAGAGCACAACATCGATAGGTGTCCCGATACCAAATGTGGTCGTCCCGTTGACCACGAGGGGCTCTCCCACGGTCAGGGTATCAGGGGCATAAATATAGACCTGGTACGCCGATGCGCTGCTGACAAGGATGAAAAAACCCAGTGCCAGCAGGACGATCTTCTTCATCTATGTACAAGATCAACTATGAGGTTGTTAATGATTTCTGAAAATACAAAAAAACCGCTCGCCTGCTGGCGCGGAAAGGAGCGGTATAAAGGTGAAGCAGTCGACTGCCTCACGATTATCTTTGAATCCGGGGGGTGTTCATGGTCGCGGTGCCGGATGTGCAGTTACCACCACGAGCGGTACCGGACGCAGTCCTGTGACGAACTTGCCGGGCACCTGCATGCACAGCTGGGCTGGATCAGGGCACAGTTTTCCCTTGACGAGTTTACGATGGTGAAGATCTTTACCTCGGGAAGTTTTTTCGATCCCGCCGAAGTGCCACCGGTGTTCCAGAGAGAGGTCGCACAGGCATTCAAAGGAAAGATCGTAATCGCGGAAAGCCGGCCCGAATACATAACACCGGAGACCATCGGCGATTTTGTTGCGGAACTGAACGATGGCACCCATGCAACTCCGCTGTACTGTGCGGTGGGCCTTGAAACCACGAGCGATCCGATACGGGAGAAATGCATCAATAAGGGATTTACGTACGGGGATTTCAAAAAAGCCGCAGCTGTTGCCCATAAGGCCGGGGCAGGGGTGAAGGCATACCTCCTTTGTAAACCGCTCTTCCTGACAGAAGCAGAGGCCGTTACTGATATGCGGTCATCGCTTGCCGATCTTGCAGGTACCGTGGAGATGGTCTCGATGAATCCCTGCACCGTGCAGAAGCGGACCGAACTCGAACTGTACTGGAAACAGGGAGCCTATCGCCCGCCGTACCTCTGGAGCGTGCTCTCGATCTTAAAAGACGCACCGATGCATGTGACCTGTGACCCCCTTGGGGGCGGGCAGAAGAGAGGGCCGCACAACTGCGGGACATGCGATTATGAGATAACTAAAGGCATCCGCGACTATTCACTCACGGCAGACCGTGATCTCATCGGCGCGCTGCTGGAGACAGACTGCACCTGCAAAAGCGAGTGGGAATACGTGCTCGGACATGAGCGATCGTACTGCATGCCGTTGACACAGTAAAAGTTGAAATAAATAAAAAGGATCTTCCTTCTTACTTTTTCCCTTTGCTCTGCTTCTCGATCTGCTCTGCAAGGAGCGGGAGGAAGGTCCCGGCATCGGAAACAATGCCTATCGCCTGGGTAGTGCCACGGTCCATCAGTTTTGTCACCGATGCAGGATTGATATCCACGCAGACCGTCTTCACATTCGAGGGCAGGCAGTTACCTACCGCTATCGAGTGCAGGAGGGTCGCGACCATCAGCACCATCTTGCAGCCGGGAATGTGCTTGCGCATCTCATCCTGCGCAACCATCGTATCCTGAATTACATCCGGAAGGGGACCGTCATCACGGATCGATCCGGCAAGGACATAGGGCACATTATGCTTCACGCATTCGTACATAATCCCCCCGGTGAGAACCCCGGTCTCCACCGCTTCCTTTATAGAACCGGCCCGCATAATCTCGCTGATCGCATAGAGATGGTGCCGGTGCCCGCCCATCACCGGTTTTCCTGTCAGTAGATCCATTCCAAGCGACGTACCAAAGAGATTGTATTCAACATCGTGGGTGGCAAGCGCGTTGCCGGCAAAGAGGACATTGATGTACCCCTTTTTGATCAGTTCCGCCACCGCTTTGTCTGCGCCGGTATGGATTATCGCGGGGCCCCCGACAAGGATAATCTTACCCCCGGTCTTGTGGACCTCAATTATCTCTTTTGCTATCTGCGCAATCAGGGTTTCGCTGGGGCGTTCTGAGGAGACGGTGCCATGCATGAACTCGAACGTGCTGCTTGTCCGGGGCCGTGCCGGATAGCTCACGAGCACCCCTTCCTCGCCGACAACCACGAGATCGCCTTTCCTGATCTTCCCCAGAGGCGTACACCGGGCCTGCTTTTTTTTGGGATCGACGACGATTAAAAAATCCATCTCGATATCATCGACAGGAACCCATTCGTCTGCAAGCCTGACCTGAGTCGGGTGGTTCGTGGTCGTATAGAACTCTTTTGGGGCGTTCCGATCCCCGGCTGCCGGCACATAATGGGCAGAGTTTACCGGGGGGAGACGGGCGCCAAGCCGGTGGAGCTCAGACAGGATGGAGCGCAGCTTTTCTTTATCCTGCGCCACAATTTTAAGACGGGCATAGCTGGGATCGGTCTTTTTCTTGCCCACGTCAAAGACAAGGATCTCAAAATTCCCCCCCATGTCCATGATCCGGTCGAAGAGCTGGGTCATGATACCCGAGTCGATGATATGACCCTGAAGCTCGATCTCCTGCGACTCCACCATAATACAGTAGTATTTGACCCCGCACCTTAATATGCGTTCGTATAAATACGCCAGCATCTGCCGTTTTTTTGGCGTAACGGCGCGAATTGGGGCCAGTTAACAAGCAGCCCGGTGCGGAATCCCGGTAAAATCCGGGCATAACCGGTTACACGTTCCCGTGCACCTTATTGAGGAATGCTTCTGCTGCCGCACGATCTTCGCGGGTGTTGACATTTATGGCAAGCCTCGGGTCGGCAAGCACCAGCTGGAGCTCGTCCTGCGGTTCGGCAATCCGGTTTCCCAAAAGGATATTGAGCCCGGTCGGGCAGGCTTCGATATCCCGGATCGTTTCGCGATAGGACAGACCCCCCCGGCAGGATCGGACGATCGTTGAAGGAACCCACGTGGAACAGGCATCCTTGCCGGATTTTCTGTACGCATCACGGACGGTCGTGATGATCTCCATATCAATGCAGGGAATATCCGAAACACTCACAAAAAGCGGTTGCGTCTCTTCAAGCGCCCGGACTGTTTCAACCATATCCCGGATATAATCTGCACCTCCGGCATCGTAGGATTCAACACCATTTGCCCGGCACCAGTTACGGGTCATGGGGGTCTTGGGAGATGTGGCAACAACCACATCGCACCCGGCCAAACGAAATGCGTCCGTAACATATCCGAGCATCGGCCGGTTGTTGATAAGGATCAGGGGTTTTTCTCCCAGATTAAGGCGGCTACCCACGCCACCAGCCATGATCAGCGCACGCATGCAGACAATGCCTCCACGAGCAGGTCATTCTCCGCACGTGTCCTCACGGCGACCCGGATGCAGGCAGGCAACCCGAATGATGTACAGTCACGGACGAGGATGCCGTGAGTTTCCAGCTGATCGCATAGCGGCCCCACGGTTTGAGTGCAGTCCACAAGCAGATAATTGACGGATGATGGATGACATTGCAGCCCGAGATCGTCGATCTTCAAAGAAAGCCGTTCACGTTCTTTCCGGACATAGTCCCGGGCCTTCTCCAGTTCATCAAGATGGCGGAATGCTTCGAGGGCAAATGCCTCCGCGTATGCATTTACACTCCAGGGCGGGCGGGCAGTCTCGATTTTCGCGATCAGGTCCGGATCGCCAAAACCGTACCCGAACCGTATCCCGGGAACCGCAAAACTCTTGGTGAGCGAGCGCAGGAGAAAGAGTGACGCCCCGCGGACATCCACAAGGCTCTGTCGGGGATCTGCGAGTTCAATGAATGCCTCGTCAACAAAGAGTGTTCCCCCATGCGATGACATATCCCTGATACGCGCCATCAGATCAGAACGGCTGTGCAGTTCCCCGGTCGGGTTGTTGGGGTTGCAGACAAAAGAGACACTGGCAGTTTCCGGAGTACCTGTTGTCGATGCACCAGCGAGTCGGGCAGAGAGCGCATATTCGCCAAACGTGGGAGATTCGGCAAAACAGGTCTTTTTTCCAAAGAGAGCAACCGAACAGAAGACACGGATCAGTTCGATAGATCCGTTCCCGACACAGATCTCATCGGGATCCCGGTGGAATGTCCGCGCGATACACTCCTTGAGCCGGGTATATTCATTATCCGGATACGATGAAAGGCACGCCGGATCACAGTGCCACGCAAACCGGGGTGGCAGGGGGTTGAGGCTCGCGCTGAAATCCAGCAGGTTTTTCCCGGTATTTTCGCGCTGCCGCTTGCCGGTTCCTCCATGCACCACGGGTCTGGGAAAATCAACAGCCATTGAATCGTCCGTATTTTTGAAAATTACTTGGCCGGGATGTCATAAATGCGTTTGGAGACAGGAGCGGGATCAAATCAGAAAACATATATACCATTGTGTATCATTTTGGTTTATCTGGTTAAGTCAGACACAAGAGTTCCCCTTGTCAGACATGTGAATGACAAATGACAGACATATGTCGGAAATGGAGATACAATGATGCAACGAATCACGCTCCGGTTACCCGAACAGCAGATCAACCTGCTCCAGCAGATGGTGGATGCAGGTGAGTATCCCAATGTTTCAGAAGCAGTCCGGGCCGCTGTACGCGAACTTGTTGAGAAACGAGCAGGCCGTGTCTTAAAGGATAATGACCAGGTTTCATTCAAGGTATGAGAGGGTAGAAATGCAGAGCATTATCAACGACGCATTAAAAAATGCCGAACTTGAAAAAGAGGTAAGCAAGTCCGGTTCAAATGCACCTGATGACGATTTCCTCGGGCAGCCAAGAATTGTGATTATCGGCTGCGGTGGTGGCGGAAACAACACGGTAAACCGTATCCACCACATGGGTGTCTCCGGTGCGGAAACGATTGCGATCAACACGGACAAGCAGCATCTGGACATGATCCAGGCCGACAAGCGTGTCCTCATCGGGAAATCCCTGACTCGTGGTCTCGGCGCCGGCGGTTACCCCGATGTCGGTAAGAGGGCAGCCGAGATGGCCCGCCCGACCCTTGAGGCACTGCTCGAATCAGCAGACCTTGTGTTCATCACAGCAGGTATGGGAGGAGGTACCGGCACGGGCTCAGCCCCGGTCGTTGCACAGGTTGCAAAGGAGCAGGGCGCAATCGTTGTCGGGATGGTCAGTTACCCGTTCCAGGTTGAAAAGGCACGTTTGATCCGTGCCGAGGAAGGACTCGAGGCACTTGCCGCATCAGCAGACTCGGTCATTGTCCTTGATAACAACCGGCTGAAAAACTTCGTTCCCAACCTCCCACTCGGTCAGGCATTCTCTGTCATGGACCAGCTTATCGGTGAAACGGTCAAGGGTATTTCCGAGACCATTACGGAACCCTCGCTCATCAACATCGATTACGCAGATGTCCGGGCGATCATGTCCAAGGGTGGAGTCGCATCCATGCTTGTCGGGGAGAGCAAGCAGCAGAACAAGGCAGAGAGCGTCGTCCGCGAGTGCCTGAGCAACCCCATGCTTGATATCGATTACCGCGGCGCAACCGGCAGCCTGATCCATATCACTGGAGGTACCGACCTGACCCTGCAGGATGCAGAAGAAGTCGCAACCTCACTCACGTACGAGCTTGACCCGCACGCAGATGTAATCTGGGGGGCCCGCGTCAGGCCCGACATGGAGGGAAAAATCCGTGTCCTCGCCATTATGACCGGTGTCAAGAGCGCCCAGATCCTCGGGACACGCCAGTCCTACAAGACCATGGTCCAGGAGATGGATGCCAAGCGTTCCAGCCCAAAACAGGTTGAGATGCCCCAGAGCAAGCGCGCTGCACCAAAGGACCAGACCAGCGGTGGCGGCGTTCTTGAATGGGTCGGTTAAACACTACGCACAACAAATAAAAAACAGATATCCGTGATCCGGGGGTGATGGCAGTACGCCAATACCCCCCTCTTTTTAGATTAAATATTCCCTGCGTGTTTACTTTGCCCCACGGGGCATCACCGGTATTCTCATCCGAAAAGCCGGCGAAACGCTTAATAGGAGTCCCCTCCTTTAAAATATAGTACATTCGACCAGATCATCAAAAAGGGAGAATGGAGGGCGACACCCCGTGCATGGGTGTCATCCGTGTACCGGGAGTTGAACATCATGAACCGTGTGTCGAACAAAGGCTTCTCTTGGAAGTCTTGCAAACATTCAATGCAACGATCCTTTTCTGATGTTTTTCGCCCTGCATCCTGCATGCAGAGCGGTTACAAAAGAGATGCGCATGAACTACCGCGCACCCTCTTGTCGGTTACTGTCTCTGACACTGTGATTGCACCTCCCTTAACTGGAAATACAATTGAGGAGTGGTAACGCATGTTGAATGACTTAATGGAAAAGCGAAAAAAGATTCTTGCCGAGTCTGAACAGCACAAGAACCGAAGAAATGAGCTTAACGCAACCGCCAGTAAATCTGCGCGGGAGAGGAACACGCTCAATAATCAGACCCGCGAGTTTGTGGAAGAAGCACAGAAGAACAAGGATCTCCGGGACAAGTACAATCAGGAAGTCCTTGACCAGAAAGCGCAGCGCAACGATTTAAACGACAAGGCAAATGTGCTGTTCGAAGATATCGAGGTCTTCAAAAAAGAGCACGGGACACTCAAGAACCGGGGCATCAAGGAACTCCAGAAGCAGATTGAGTACATGGAGTACCGGCAGCAGACCGAGGTCTTCACTACTGACAAAGAGCGCGAGCTCATCGACAAGATCAAACAGATGAAAGGCCAGGTCA
>JBEKTA010000022.1:0-12572 GCA_049516515.1 Methanoregula sp.
AGTGCTGAACGTAACAGAGCCTGAAGCGTCAAACCAGTAAGGCGTCGCAGTAGTTGTTAAAGAAGGCGCATAAGCAACTCCGAGAGCTGTGCCAGTAGCAGTAGGCGCAGTAGGCGAACCCCCACCAACAACAGAATAACTCAAAGTCTGCAGATACTGATGATAGTACAGTGGATTCACGGTTATCGAAGTCGGCGGGGGAATCGTCGCGGCTTTATCGGCGGCCAGGGCTCGCTCCTTGCGGACCAGGGCAAGCAAGTTTTCCACGTCAAAATTAAGCGTCCCCTTGATTGCGGTCAATAACCGCTGGTGATCCCGCTCTGTGCCGAGGTACCACTTCCGCGGTGCTCACCTCTGGATGTGTTCCTTAAAACTCGTAAGGGAAACGGATTCCTTCTTGAATCAATGGAAGGAAGCGAAAAGATTGCCCGGTACTCGTATGTCGGGATCGATCCCGCGTGCATGATCACGCTCTGCCGTGATGTAACAACGGTAACCGGCAGCGACGCATTTGTCGCTATCGCACGCGAACCTGAGGGGAAGAACCCGGTCGACCGTATCCGTTCAATCCTCTCGCGGTTCAACTACGTAAACCTCAGGGCCCCGCGGTTCTTCGGCGGGATGGTCGGGTACTTCGCGTATGATATCGTCAACTCGCTTTTTTCCCAGGTAAAAAACAACAGGAAAAAGGCAGCCGGTGAATCTCCCGATGCCCGTTTTATGCTAGCAAAAGACTGCATTGTCTTTGATCACCGGGATCGCAGACTGTTCATCTTTTCAAGCCCGTTTTTGACCTACGACACAGACCCGTCTGCCGAATACCGGCGCTGTGCCGCACATATCGAGGCACTGAGAAAGCAGATCGCAATGATCGCAGAAAAACCACCGGTATCACCCATCTCCCAAATGGTGAGCCCACAAAAGCCGCTGGAGATTTCGGACAACACTGACAGGGAAGAATTCACACATGCGGTCGAAACGATAAAAGAACATATCGTGGCCGGGGATATCTTCCAGGCCGTGCTCTCGCGGAGAATGGAATGTGCGGTCGCATCAGACCCGTTCCCCATCTACTCGGCGCTCCGGACGATTAACCCGAGCCCGTACATGTATTACCTTGATTTCGGGGACGAGCAGGTGATTGGCGCAAGCCCCGAGATGCTCGTACGGGTGGAAAAACGGCGCGTGACCACCGTCCCGATCGCCGGCACCCGGCCCCGGGGCCAGAACAAAAACGAAGACAAGCGGTTCGCACAGGAACTGCTGCTCGACAAGAAAGAGCGGGCCGAGCACACAATGCTCGTCGATCTTGCGAGGAACGATGTGGGAAAGGTCTGCAAGTTCGGATCGGTCGATGTTACCGGGTTCATGGGCATCGAGAAGTTCTCCCACGTCCAGCACATGGTCTCGACCGTGCAGGGAACGCTCATGGACCATCTCGACTGTTACGATGCACTCAAATCCTGCTTCCCGGCCGGGACGGTTTCGGGCGCCCCGAAGATCCGGGCGATGCAGATCATCAGCGAAACCGAACCGGACACACGCGGGCTCTATGCCGGGGCCGTCGGGTACATCGGCTTTGACCGTAACCTCGAGTTTGCCATTGCGATCCGGACCGTGAGCGTGAAAAACGGCCGGGCCTCCATCCAGGCCGGCGCCGGGATCGTTGCAGACTCGGTGCCTGAGAACGAGTGGATCGAGACCGAGAACAAGGCCGCTGCGATGATGCGGGCGATCGAACAGGCAGGGGTTGGGCCATGAACTCCCCGACCGTTCTCATCGTGGACTGTTACGACAGTTTCACGTTCAACCTGTACCAACAGGTGGGAAAGCTCGGCGCCCGACCTGTTGTTGCGACCTGCGACACGCCGCTTTCGCAGCTGGAAAAGACCGGCTGCGACCGGATTATCCTCTCACCAGGGCCTGGCACACCGGAGGACTCCGGTGTCTGTCTTGAAGTCATTAATACGATGAGTACAACAATCCCGACGCTCGGCGTCTGTCTCGGTCACCAGGCCATCTGTACCGCGTTTGGCGGCCGGGTCGTCCGGTCCGGCCACCTCATGCATGGCAAGACCTCGGAGATCACGAGTGACGGGGAAGGCATCTACAAAGGCCTGCCATCCCCATTTACGGCCACTCGCTACCATTCGCTTGTGGCTCAACGGGATGCGCTGCCACCGGAACTTGTGGTCACAGCTGAAAGCCTCGATGACCATTTTGTGATGGGCGTGCGGCACACGAATTATCCCATCGAAGGCGTGCAGTTCCACCCGGAGAGCATCCTCTCACCTGACGGCGACGCGCTCATGAAAAATTTCCTGTTCGGGCCGCAACGGGTGGGTACATGACCATGAAAGAGGCGATCGCCGCTGTGGTGGAGGGCCGTGATCTCGCGCCACCGGAAGCGGCGGCGGTCATGAATGAGATCATGAACGGGCAGGCAACACCGGCGCAGATCGGGGGATTCCTTGCCGCGCTGCGCATGAAAGGGGAGACCCCGGAGGAGATCGCAGCGTTTGCCCGGGTGATGCGGGACCATGCGGTCAGCATAACACCCAAGGTCACAGGGACGCTGGTCGATACCTGCGGCACCGGGGGCGATGGCGCACAGACCTTCAATATCAGTACCGCCGCGGCATTTGTCGCCGCGGGAGCCGGCATCCCCGTGGTCAAGCACGGCAACCGGGGCGTGAGCAGCCGGTGTGGATCTGCTGATGTGCTCGCGGCACTTGGCGTCACCATCGACATCGACCCGGGAGAGCAGGCAAAAATTGTTCGGGAGATTGGGATTGCATTCCTCTTTGCACCGAGCCACCACCCGGCAATGAGGCACGTGATGGCAGCGCGGCAGGACCTCGGGTGCCGGACGGTCTTCAACCTCCTCGGCCCGCTCGCAAACCCGGCCGGGGCAGAGGCCCAAGTGCTGGGAGTCTATGCTGAACCACTCACCGGGACGGTTGCAGAAGTACTGCGCCTGCTTGGGGTTTCCCGGGCAATGGTCGTACACGGCAGCGGGCTTGACGAGATCACAATCACGGGTGAGACGACCGTCACGGAACTTGATAAGGGGAGCCTGAAGAACTACACACTGACCCCCGAGATGTTCGGGTTCACCCGGGCCGCTCGGACGGATCTTCTGGGAGGCGACCCGGAGGAGAACGCACGCATCATCCGTGCCATTCTTGCCGGGAAAAAAGGCGCCGCACGCGATGTCGTGCTCATGAACGCCGGCGCCGCAATCTACGTAGGCGGACGGGCCGGGACACTCGCTGAGGGAATCCGGCTCGCAGCCGGCTCGATCGATTCCGGAAAAGCACGAGAAAAACTGGATGCACTTATTACAGCAACGCGGGGTGTGACATGATTCTTGAAGAGATACTGGAACGGACAAAAAAACGGGTGGAGAAACTCCCCGTCACCTTCCCGGAGCCGGACGGGTTCCGGCACGTGAGCCTTGAAGCAGCAATCCGTTCGGCACAGAAAAAGAACCCGGTTATCGCCGAGATCAAATGCGCTTCGCCATCCGGAGGGGTTATCCGCAGAAACGTGGACATGGCAATGATGGCCGGGGTTCTTGCGGATGGCGGATGTGTCGGGATCTCCGTTCTTACTGAACCGTACTTCTTTGGCGGTTCGGGCGCGGATGTCGCCCGGGTCAAGAAAGCGGTCAGCGTGCCGGTGCTGCGAAAGGATTTTGTCATCGACATGCGCCAGATAGCTGAGACAAAATCGCTCGGGGCGGACGCGGTGCTCCTCATCGCGGGTGTTCTTGGTGACCGGCTCCCGGCATTTGTCAACGCCGTGTACGATGCCGGCCTTGAACCGCTCGTGGAAGTAAGGAACGCCCGGGAGATCGACTACGCTCTTCTGACACGTGCGCAGCTGATCGGGATCAACAACCGGGATCTGACAAACATGACCATCGACCGGTCAACGACCCGGAACCTTTCGGAAAAATTACGGGAGAACAAACGGCTGGTGGTATCGGAAAGCGGGATGCGTTCCGCGGACGATATCCGGGAGATGCGCCCGTACTGCGATGCGTTTTTAATCGGGTCATCTCTCATGGCCCACCAGGCACCCGGGAAAAAACTGGAGGAATTCGTGTGCGCGTAAAGGTCTGCGGGATTACCAGAGTTGAGGATGCAATATTCGCGGAAAATGCCGGGGCCGACGCAATCGGCGTTGTCATGTTCTCGCCGACCTCGCGCCGCTCGGTGCCGGAAGCGAAGGCCCGGGAAATTTTTGGTGCTCTCGGGCCGTTTGTGACCCGGGTCGTTGTCACGCACACACAATCGGAAAACGATCTCAGACCCATCCTTACGCTCCGGCCGGACGCGATCCAGATCTCGCACCCGTTTGTCTTTGATGCCAACCCGGGCATCCGGGTGCTCCGGGTGATCGGGCGCGGGGATACCGTGCCCACGGACTGCAGCGCGGTGATCGTGGACGAAAGCATGGGAACAGGCCGGCATTTCGACCGCGCGTTTGCCCGTGAAGTGGTAAAAACGTCAACGGTACCGGTCATCCTTGCCGGGGGACTCAATCCTGAAAATATCGGGGAGGCGATCCGGGAGATCCGGCCCTACGCGGTCGATGTCGCAAGCGGCGTCGAGACAGAGCCGGGAATAAAGGATCACACAAAAATTGCAGCGTTCATTGCCGCTGCACGGGAGGCATTATGACAGGAAAAGGACGGTTCGGGAAGTACGGCGGACAGTATG
Source organism: Methanoregula sp. (assembly GCA_049516515.1). GTDB lineage: Archaea > Halobacteriota > Methanomicrobia > Methanomicrobiales > Methanospirillaceae > Methanoregula. The sequence goes on from JBEKTA010000022.1 coordinate 4,728, forward strand.
TCCCGGAAACCCTGATGAACGCATTGATCGAACTCGAAGATGCGTACGTAAAAGCCACGCACGACCCGGCATTCGGGCGCGATCTTGCCGCGTACCAATCGGAATACGCGGGACGCCCGACGCCGCTTACATTCTGCGAAAATATGTCACGGGACCTCGGCTTCAAAGTGTACCTTAAGCGCGAAGATCTCGTGCACGGAGGTTCGCACAAGCTCAACAACACACTCGGCCAGGCACTCCTTGCAAAACGAATGGGCAAAAAAAGGCTGATCGCCGAAACCGGCGCCGGCCAGCACGGGGTCGCGACCGCGATTGCCGGTGCCGCGCTCGGATTCAGGGTCGAGGTCTTCATGGGCGAAGTCGATACCAAGAGGCAGGCCCTCAACGTCTTTCGCATGGAACTGATGGGCGCGACCGTCCACCCGGTGACATGCGGGACAAAGACACTCAAGGACGCGACAAACGAGGCGCTCCGTGACTGGGTAGCAAACGTCAGGGACACGCACTACCTGATCGGATCGGTGGTCGGCCCGCACCCGTTCCCGACAATCGTCCGCGACTTCCAGTCCGTGATCGGGCGCGAGGCCCGGGAACAGATCTTACGAAAAGAGGGGAAGATGCCTGACGCCATCGTTGCCTGTGTCGGCGGCGGATCGAACGCGATCGGGATCTTCCACCCGTTTCTTGCCGATGACGTGGAGCTAATCGGCATCGAAGCGGCGGGAAAAGGTCTTGAAACCGGCGAGCATTCCGCGACGCTCTGTGCCGGGGACCCCGGCGTGCTGCACGGCACGCTCTCGTACCTGTTGCAGGACAAGGACGGGCAGGTGCTTCCCACGCACAGCGTTGCGGCGGGCCTCGATTACCCGGGCGTCGGCCCTGAGCATGCGATGCTCAAAGACTCGCACCGGGTTTCCTATGAAGCGGTACAGGACCCTGACGTGCTGGACGCGTTCCGGTATCTCTCAAGGAAGGAAGGGATCATCCCGGCGCTTGAGTCCTCCCACGCAGTCGCGTATGTTCTCAAGAATGCGGACCGGTTCGACAAGGGCAAGGTTGTGATCATCAACCTGTCGGGCCGGGGCGACAAGGATGTCGCGGGAATTGCACCGGCTCCGGAGGTTGCATGATGGGACGCATTGATGCGGTGTTCAAGAAAAAAGGCGCGACTGCGTTCATCGGATTTGCCGTGGCCGGGGATCCGGACAAGGAGACATCGGTCAGGATCGCAAAGGCGCTCATCGATGGGGGAACGGACATCCTCGAATTCGGCGTGCCGTTCTCTGACCCGGTCGCGGACGGTCCCACCATCCAGCGGGCGGATGACCGGGCGCTTGCGGCCGGCACCACACCCGATACGATCTTTGCCATCGTCCGGGAGGTCCGGGCGTATTCAGATGTTCCGATCGTATTCCTCACGTATTACAACACGATCTACCGGAGGGGGATCGACCGTTTCTACCGCGAGGCACACGAGGCCGGCGTTGACGGCATCCTTGTAGCCGATATGCCGGTCGAGGAATCCGACGAGGTCGTGGAGATCGCTCAGAAGCATGGGATCGACCCGATCTTCCTCATCACCCAGACCACCTCCCCGGAACGCATGGACACGATCGTGAGCCGGGCACACGGGTACCTGTACCTCGTCTCGGTGCTCGGGGTCACGGGCGCACGAACGACCGTGTCTCCCGATGCCCTCGCCCTCCTCCACCGGGTCCACACGCACACGACGCTCCCGCTTGCACTCGGGTTTGGGATCTCGACCCCCGAACATGCAACGATTTGCAGGAAGGCCGGTGCCGATGGCGTGATTGTCGGGAGTGCAATTGTGGATATCGTGGAAAAGAATCTTGGTAATCCCGCTGCGATGGAAAAAGCGCTCAGGCAGTATGTGGCAGGAATGAAAACTGCGTCTGGTCCGTGAACCGCCAGTCTGTCCTGATATAGGCATAATACTCCGATCTTTTTTTAACAAGAGCCGGTTAAAATCTATCCGGTCAGGATTATGGCTTTGAAATCTTTTCTGATTCTGGTTCTGTGCCTCTGTCTTGGTGTCGGCATTCTTGTTGCCGGTTGTACCCAGCAGTCCGCACCGGCATCGGCAACAACGACCACACCACCGGCAACCGTGTCGGGACAGTCCGGCATGGCAAACCCTGCCTCGGTCAACTGCGGGAATATCGGTGGCACCACCGAGATCAAGACAAACGCTGACGGAAGTCAGTACGGCATGTGCACATTTTCCAATGGTACCACCTGCGAAGAGTGGGCGCTGTTCCGTGGAGAGGGATGTCAGGCCGGTGCTGAGGTAAACCAGACCGGGAACAGTACCGCAACAGGCCAGTCCGGCATGGCGAACCCGGCGTCAGTCAGCTGCGTGAAGAATGGCGGCACTCTTGAGATCAAGGACAGCGCAGCCGGCCAGTACGGCATGTGCACGTTTACAAACGGCACTTCCTGCGAGGAGTGGGCGTTGTTCCGGGGCGAGGGCTGCAAGGCCGCAAATGTGACCGCATAAGAGAAACCAAATTCTTTTTTATCGGAAATTCTGCTGTGTAGGATCCACGGACCTTTTCCAACAATCTATGGAATGTACCCGGGGGGACAAAACTTTAAATTTTTGTTGTAATTCGAGGATTCTCCGATCAGCTCCATATCCGGTCAATCATGCAGTTCCTGGATCACCCGGCAGTCTTCGCATTCCCGGCATTCGAACTCCAGCGTCGAGTGCCCGATCCTGAACGGTTCGAGCCGGTGCTTGATCTCCACCTTGATCTGTTCCCGGCTGTCGGGATCGGTCTCGCAGCAGTACACGTGGGCGTCAATCACGTTGATGTTCGAGCAGAGCGTCCAGAGATGGACGTTGTGGACACCGGACACGCCTTTGACGGATTCCATCGTTGCAATCACATCCTCAATCGCAATGTCTCTCGGGGCGAACTGGAGGAGGATCCGGAACGCGTCGTTGAGGATCGAGAGGGAGGAGACGAGGATCAAAATCGCGATAATGATGCCGAGCAGGGGATCGACAAACGTCTGGCCGGTGAGTGCGATCCAGACTGCGGCCGCGATCACCGCAACCGATGAAAGGGTATCGCCAAGCACATGCAGGAATGCACTGCGGACATTGAGGTCATGGCTCCCGTGCAGCACGAAGGCGGCCACGAGGTTTGCGGCTAGCCCGATGACCGCGACAACGAGCATGGTTGTGCTGTTAACGGGTACAGGATGTGCAAACCGGGCGAGCGCTTCCCAGATGATGATACCGCTCACACCGATCAGGAGCAGGCCGTTTACGACAGCAACCGCGATCTCGACCCGGTGGTAGCCGAAGGTCCTTGTGGGTGTCGGCAGCCGTTCGGCAATGATCATGGCGCCAAGCGAGAGCGTGAGGGCGACGATATCCTGGAGCATATGGGCCGCATCGCCTAATAGGGAGAGCGAACCTGATAGCAGGCCGCCGATCACTTCGGCGACAAAGATTATGGCCGTAAGAACGATGGCGAGTTTCAGCGGTTTTTTGTGTGCGTGATCGTCCATGGTATTTTCACCTTCCCGCGGGAGAAGCCGAACTAAGAGTATCCTGTTTACAGGTAGTATCCATTTTATAGGTAATAAGCCGGAACGTAACGGCAAGGACAGGTAGTATCCATGAAGAAAACACACGTGTCGGAGAATGAGTCCGGCAGCCGGACCTCCTGTCCAATCTCGCGCACCACGACATCGGGTTTGTGCTCGATGTCGGCCATGCCCGGCTCAACAACAACCTTAAAGAAATTTACACGCACCGGTCGGCATCCGCCTCCCGGGTCATCGAGTACTCCGACATCGGGGCGTACGAGAAGAGCGTAGCGTACCTTTCCTCGCCAGAAAAACAGAGGGAACGGTCTCCCGAATAAGTCCGCAAACGACAGATTATACCCATAAAGAGGTAAACGAGATGATCATGCAGGCAGAGATCCCCCGGATCCTGATCGCGGGCACGCACAGCGGCTGCGGCAAGACGACGATCGCGAGCGGCCTGATGGCGGCACTCGTAGCCCGGGGCGTAACCGTCCAGCCGTTCAAGACCGGCCCGGACTTCATCGATCCCTCCCATCACACGCTCATCTGCGGCCGGCCGTCCCGGAACCTTGATTTCTGCATGATGGGGGAGGCCGGGATACGGCGGACGTTTGCCGACGCTTCCGCAGGCGCCGATATCGCGGTGATCGAGGGGGCGATGGGCCTCTTTGACGGGCGGGAGGGGTCCGATACCGCAAGCGCCGCACACGTGGCCCGGATCCTCAAGGCGCCCGTTATCCTTGTCGTCGATGTGCACGCGGTCTCGCGCAGCATCCACGCGGTGGTGAAGGGGTTCCGGGATTTCGATCCCCGGGTGAAGATCGCCGGCATCATCTACAACCGGATCGGGAGCGACCGGCACCGGCAGATGATCGCGGAAGAGGAGTTTGTCCCGGCGCTCGGCTGGGTGCCCCGGCAACCGGAGAGCGAGGTAAAGAGCCGGCACCTCGGCCTCTTGATGGCATCCGAATCGCCGGCGATGCAGATCTACGGCCGGGTGATTGCCGAAACATGCGACATCGACCGGATCCTCGGTGTCGCCCGGGTCGCCCCACTGTTCAATGTCCCGTCGAGTCCCGCCAAAAACAAACCTACGGCCCGGCACCGGCCGGTCATCGGGGTCGCACGCGACGCTGCGTTCTGTTTCTACTACCAGGACAACCTCGACCGGCTCGCCCGGGCCGGGGCAGAACTCCGCCCCTTTTCACCGATGGCAGAAACAGAGCCGGAGGTGGATGCGATCTATATCGGTGGTGGGTATCCAGAGCTGCACGCAGACGCACTTGAACGTTCGCGGTGCCGGCAGTTCATCCACGGCCAGGCCGAAGCAGGTATGCCGATCTATGGCGAGTGTGGCGGGCTCATGTACCTCTGCGGCTCGCTCGAAACAGAAGGCCAAGCGTACGCGATGGCAGACATCCTCCCAGGCCGGGCCGTCATGACACAAAAACTCCAGGCGCTCGGGTACGTGCAGGGCGCATTCGGGAGCCGACCCGGTCTCTGGACGGGAACGGTGGCAATCCGGGGCCACGAGTTCCATTACTCCCGGGTCGAATGCGATCCGGAGGCACGCTTTGCGATCCGGCTCGGGCAGGGCGCCGGCATCGGGGAGGGAAACGACGGGATGACGGAATATTCCACCATCGGGGCATACACCCATGCATATTTCACCGACGCGTTCTGCCGGAAATTTGTTGCGGCTGCGGCGGCATTCGGGAAAACGACCGGGAAACGGTAAACGATTGACAGAAATACGCTCTCACCCTGCACCGCTGATGCACTCTCAGGCACCCGGCAGCTCACGGTCGCGGGAAAAACGGTTGGCATCACCAGCCTCGATGCGGCCTTTGCAGCCGTTCAGGCCCGGGGACTCACCGGAGATGCAGCAATCAGCGCGGAACTCATGCGCTGGATCCGGGAGAACAATTACATCCCGCCGGCCATCGCGGATGAGTACGCTACGGCGGTTCTGGCCGAGTACAAAATGACGGTAACAAAATAATTACGCCACGAATTTTTTCCCGGTGTCGGTCAGCGAATAAAAGATCCAGTTCCCTCTGCACTCGCCTTCGATAAGCCCGCTCTCTTTTAAGACCGTGAGATGGTAGGAAAGTTTTGAATCTGATATGCGCATGAACCGGTTGATGACGCAGACGCAGAGCGGCTGATCCCGGAGAAGGTAGAGGATCGTGAGCCGCAGAGGGTCGGAGAGGGCATGGTACCGCCGGCTCATTGTGGCCAGCTCGTTTTCATCCGGAACTGCCCGTGAGAGTGCCTCTTCACCGCCAAGGCGCTCGATCGCTTCAAGGCCGATATCGGATGTGGTTGCCCGTTTTTTATTGCGGGGTTTCCCCGTACCGCAACAGGATGTCCCGGAAGATGTCATTTCAAATTATTATGAAATGCCAAAGTATAAACCATTGACCCGCAGATAATGTTTCAACAAAATTTGAAATGACGTGCCTGACATGGAACAACCAGAGAAATCCTGCTGCGGGAACACCCCACAAAAACCGGCTGCGCCATGCTGCTGCTCCGGGACTCCCGGCCCGATCCCGGCACCGGCGATCCGCACCACCACCTCCGCGATCACCGGAAAAGACCGGTGGGATCACTTCCTCGCCCGGTGGGGCGTCAACCGGATGGGCCGGATTGTTCCACCGGGCCTGTACCGGCTCGGCAGCCCCACCAGAGATTCACCGGTCTTTGCCTCCGCAAATTACACGCTCAGTTTCGACGCCCTCCGCCCGGCGCTTGCCGGCACTGACGCCTGGATCCTTGTCCTCGATACAAAGGGCATCAATGTCTGGTGCGCTGCCGGGAAAGGCACATTTGGCACCGGGGAACTCATCCGGCGCATTGCGGTGACCGGGCTTTCGGAAGTTGTCTCGCACCGCAAAATCATCCTCCCCCAACTAGGGGCGCCCGGGGTTTCGGCACAGGAGGTCGCCCGTTACTCCGGCTTCTCGGTCGAGTACGGCCCGGTCCGGGCCCGGGACCTCCCGACATACCTTGCCACCCATACGGCAACACCGGAAATGCGAACCGTCCGGTTCCCGCTTGCCGACCGGCTCGTCCTCTGCCCTATGGAACTGGTGCACGTACTCCTGCCCATGATTGCCGTGGCAGTCGTGCTGTACTTCCTTGCCGGTCCGGTCGCAGGGCTCGCTGCCGTAGCCGCCGTGCTCGCAGGGACCGTGCTCTTCCCGGCCCTGCTCCCGTATATCCCGACGCATGATTTCTCCATGAAGGGCTTCATCCTCGGGGCAATCGTCGCGATCCCGTTTGCGGCTGCGTTTGCCCGGGCACCCGGCATCGCACAGGTCATCGCGGTGCTCGTCCCGTTCCTCATCATCACGGCCGTTGTCGCGTACCTTGCCCTCAACTTCACCGGGTCGACCACGTTCACGTCCCGCACGGGTGTGAAAAAAGAGATCTTCCGGTACGTTCCCGCGATGGTACTCATGGCCGGCGCCGGGACAATCCTCGGGATCGCACTTGGCGTCATTAGGCTCACGGGGGTGACCTGATGTTTGACAGCTACGCCGAAAACTCGCTCCGGTATTTCCCGGAGAAGTGTATCAACTGCCGGCGCTGCACGCAGGTCTGCCCCCACCGGGTTTTTGCCGAAGGAAAAGACCATGCGGAGCTCGTCAACCCCAACGCCTGCATGGAGTGCGGGGCCTGTGCGAAGAACTGCCCGGCACAGGCAATCGAAGTGCAGAGCGGCGTCGGGTGCGCATGGGCGATGATCAGTGCGGCCCTCCGGGGAAAGGACATGGATACTGAGTGCAGCTGCGGGGGGCCGGACGGCTCCTGCTGCGGTGGCGGACCAGAAGAGGACCCGTGTTCGTGCGGAACCGAAAATAAGGTAAAATAACGATCAGCCTGGCCTCGTAAACGTAGTCCTTACCTAAAAGAGAAATGGTATAAAGGCGGCAATCCATGTTCAGAGTGAGGAACATGAACAGGCCCCGCATCCTTTTTGTCTGCACCGCAAATGCGGCCCGCTCCCAGATGGCGGAGGCCTACCTGCGGGCAAAGTATGGCGATAAATACGAGGCGTTCTCGGCCGGCTTCCGTCCCGCCGGCCGGGTGAGTACCCGTGCGATTGACGTGATGAAGGAGATCGGGATCGATATCTCCGGCCACCAGCCAAAATCGCTCGCAACATTTGACGGCGTCACGCTCGATCTTGCGGTCACGCTCTGCGACAATGCCCATGCGGTCTGCCCGATTGTCCCGTCCGCGAAAAAAACGATCCACCACGGGTTTGCCGAC
>JBEKTA010000023.1:0-12544 GCA_049516515.1 Methanoregula sp.
CAGGGTACTGCGTGGACGGCCGCCGACTTTGTTTATTCCACCGCGCTCTTCTGGCTGACCGGTGCCGTCCTCATTTACATCGCGGCACGAAACTTCAACGAGGAACGCCTCTTCTCGGAAAAGAAGTTCCTGCCCCGGATGCGCGAGTTCCTTGCCGGGATCATCCAGTACCGGCACCCGTATGCGTCGCTTTTCCTGCTTGCCGCAGTCTCGATCCCGTTTGTCTTCATGGCGCAGATGATGGGTCTTGTCCTCTTCTTCAACCTGCCCATGCCGCTCTCGCTCGTGCTCCTCCTTGTCCTTGCGGCATTCATCGAGGAGGCAGCAAAAGCAGCCGGCATCTACACGCTCTTTATGCAGCACCCTCAATTCTTTTCGTGGAAGCATCTGGCCGGTGCCTGCGCGGCGACCGCGATAGGGTTTCTTGTCGGGGAAAAACTCCTGCTCTTTGCCACGCTTGCCGAGATCACCGAGTCAGTCTTCGGGAGCGTCCTCTTTTCGTCGCTTGGCGTACTCTGGATGCCGCTCCTGCTCCACTTTACCTGCATCCTTATTGTTGCCTGTTCTCTCAAAGTCTGGGGCAGGAAGGCACTCGTACCCGGGCTGCTCGCCGCGACAGTGCTTCACTGCTGCTATAATCTGTACCTGATCCTGGGGTGGCTCCGATGAAGGCCCGGCACGTCACCATCATTGCAAAAAAAGAGTTCCGGGGACTCTATTCAGAAAAGACGATCCTCCTTGCCGTCCTGCTCCAGCTCTTCATCGCGCTTTTCTCATCGTTTCTGATGGTCGGGCTCACATCGATGTACGATCCCACATCGCTCTCGAAATATTCGCACTTCCGCTACGATGTCGCGTACGCGGGAAATGAATCCCCGCTGCTCGGAGATCTGGAGAATAGCCAGGACTTCAGGGTGCACCGGATGGATCTCTCGACAGCGGTCGAACTGCTCAAAGAGCGGAGACTCGCTGCCGTGGTGTATGCCCCCGGCACCCTTCCTGACGCGGACGAGCCGGTGAAACTCACGCTCTATACCCTCGCAGACGATCTCCAGGGTGCGGTCGTTGACGTGAAGTTAAAAGCGGTCTTTCTCAAATACGAAGGGGACTTACGGACGAGCCGCGCCGGCCGTCTCGATGTAACACCCATACCGGTCCAGATCCCGACCTCATCCGGCAGTACGAGCTTCTTCGAGTTTGTGTACGGGCTTTTGATCCCGCTCCTTGTCTTCATGCCGGGGATCATCTCTGCCGCGCTCATCATCGATCTCATCACCGAGGAGTACCAGCACGAAACCCTAGAGACACTCATCTCCACGCCAGTCACCTTTGCCGAGATGGTATGGGGCAAGGTGCTCGCCTGCGTGCTGATCGTCCCGCTCCAGGCAGGGGCGTGGATCATCCTTCTTGCCAGCAACGGGATTACCATTGAAAATCCCGGTCTCATCGTTCTCCACGTCACCCTTGCATCGCTCCTGTTGATCCTCATCGGGGCGATGGTGGCCCTGCACTACCGGGAGCGGACGGCGGCGCAGTTTGTCTTTTCGACCGCCCTTGTCGTCATCCTCCTCTTTGTGCTCGCCCTGCCCGGAAACCCGCTTAACCTGATCGCCCGGCTCTCCGTGGGAACGGCGGGTACAGAGCAGTGGATCGTCCTTGGTGCAGTGAGTCTTGCCGTTCTCGCGCTCGGGTACGCGATGCAGAAGTATGCCGGAAGGGCCGGGCAGGAACTTCATGCGGGATAAGGATTTTAAAAAAAAAGAGCGGGACCGGTCACTGCATCGAGTAGAGATTCTGGTCGATGACCTTGTAGACTTTCCCGGCGGTCGTCACCCAGACCTCGCATTGGTCGCCGGTCCTTGTTCCCTGAACAATCAGCTCGTCGCCACGCTTGGGCTGGAGGCCGCCGTCCATGAGCTGTTCGGTGATGGTACCATCAGAACGGGTGACTTTCATCGTGACGTTCTGGACAAAAATTTCGCCGGGGCCGCCATTGTACAACAGGTGGATCTGGCTCGTCGGCCGGTCTTTGGTCAGCTCAAGGTCCACCATCAGATTTGGGGGCAGCGAGACGACGGATTCGAATGTGGTGGTGACCTCTGCCACCGGAGGGGTGGTTGCAGGCATCGTTGCCGTGACCGTTGTGGCGACGGGTTTAATCTCAGCCTGGGTCGGACTCGTGCACCCGGCAAAAAGCGCACAGAAAAGAAGCACGATACACGTGGCAGCGATTGTTGTGTATCTCATGAATAACCTTTCATTTTTTGATATTTCTGATTTGCGTATAGAATTACAGCGCCGATGGCCCGAAAATCCAAAATAAAACCCGGCCATTTTTGTGCAGGGAACAGGGAAAATCCCTTAACATCCCCGGAAAGAACAGTTAAATTAAAAAGGACACCCGGATTAAGTTAACGTATCAGGAGTATGAGGAATGTTCTGTCCAAAATGTGGAAAAGAGACTGATGCGTCCGGACAATTCTGCCAGTGGTGCGGGGCACCGATCGAAGCTGCCCCCCTTGGGCCGGCGGCGGTCGCTTCTCCCGAGGTTGACGAAGCTCCCGATGTCGGCGTCTATGCCGGCCTTGGACGGCGGTTCGTTGCGTTTATCATAGACTTTATTCTTATTGCCCTGTTCGGGATCATTGCGGTTGCATTTTTCAACCAGGCAAACGGGATCATGTACCTGTACTATCTCGTGGTCTCCCATGCGCCGATCGCCTCGCTGACCGACGCGGGAACGCCAATTGCCGCTCTCGGACCCATAGTTGCTGCCGTCGGTATCCTTGTGATCGTTGTCCCGTGGCTCTACTACGCGGGCTTTGAATCCTCGCGGGGACAGGCTACTCCCGGGAAAGTCCTGATGCGCCTTGAGGTGACCGACCTTGAAGGCAACCGGATCTCCTTTGCCCGGGCAACGCTGCGGTTCTTTGGGAAATTTATCTCGACGCTGATCATCTTCATCGGATTTTTGATGATCGGCCTCACCAAAAAGCGGCAGGGTCTTCACGACAAGATCGCCGGCTGCCTCGTACTCCTTCAGGATTAAAAACTTTTTTTGCTTTTTAGTGCCCCGCTTCATGGGGGCTACCGCTTTGCGCTGGTTTGCATACATCCATTTTTCAGGATCTCCCACAGCCTTGAGGGGGCCTGATAAAAAAGCGCGGTCACCGGTACCGCAACTTGATCCCGAGCAGGACGAGGATCAACACGAGCGAGATGCCGTTTGCCGCGATGATGGGGAGGGCGTTTGTCCAGACCCCGTACACGAACCAGAGGAAGACACCAACCGCATAGAGCACGAGCATGGAAAGGGAGATGTCTTTTGTCTCCTTCAGCCTCCAGCTCCGTATGACCTGCGGGATATATGCGACGGTCGTGAGGGTCCCGGCAATAAAACCGACGATTGTGATGGAATCCATCATGTTTTCCTTACACACATGGGGCATCTGCTCTTTTATATCGGGTGGGCATGCGGGGGGTGAACGCCACAACGAATGCGTCACTCAAGCGCGCCCCGCGCAATTCCTCCGGCATCACGCCAGGCCGGGTTCCGGCGAAAACTGATCGGCGACCACCAGCCAGCGGCCACCCTGCTTTATGAGCGTGAACATGTCGCGGCCCTGCATGGCAACATCCTGTCCTCCAAGAGTAAACCGCATGGTAAAGAAGTATGTGAGCACAGCGCAGGTGCCCCGGCAGAAGAACCTGACCCGGTGGCCGGTCTCGTTCCATTCGTGGATTTTTGCCGCCTCCACAAATCCCCGCCACCCGGCCACATAGGCATCGCGGCCTTCGAGCCGACCCGGGGTGGTGGGGGCGATTGCCACAGCGTCCGGGTGGATGTACCGGCCAAATGCCGCTTCGTCCCAGGTTTCTATCCAGAGCCGGTTCATCTCCCTGACAGTCGCGATCACTTCGTCTGCACGTGCTATGTCATCCATGCGTCTCACAATCACCATAGACTGCAGACAGGTAAAAACACCATGGGCCGCACAGGGTGAAAGTGCCCACTCATTTCAGCACACGAAGTATAAGGTAAAAACGGCTGGAGTGGTCTGCAGATCAGCAGTGGACCCGGGGGAAATGCTGCCGGGTAGTCGCATCAACTTCCGCGAGCCACACTGCCCGTTCCGCGTCCGTGCTGGTCACGACCACCGTAAACATGCGCCGGTGAAAGGCCCGGACCCCGCAGAAAGAGAGGATGCACCTGCCCCAGAGTGTTTCCAGCGGGTCGCCAAAGACTTTCTCTTCCCGCTCCTTTGGGGTATTTGCAGTGTTGAAGACAAGGGATGCCTGTGCCTTGAGAAGACCGGCCGGGATACCCTCGCCGTTGTCACCGTCAATAAACCGGTACGCGACGCCGGGCCGGATAACCCGGTCGATCCACCCTTTAAGGATCGCGGGCGGCTGTCCCCACCAGTCGGGATGGACAATGACAATACCCTCCGCTTCCCGGATCTCCCGACAGTGCTGCGCAACGAGCGGGTCAAGCGGTGCGTCCCGGGGGATCTCATCGTACGGCAGCACCGGATCAAACCGCTCGGCATAGAGATCGTGAAAATATACTGTATGGCCGTGGCTTGTAAGCGCCGTCACAACAGTACCGGCAATGGCATGATTGAAACTTCCCTGGCGGGGGTGGGCAAGAATGACCGAGACTATCACGGCAGCACCGTCCCGATCCCCTTGAAAAACGTGTAACAGAAAACGCCGTCCGGTTCGCAAGTACGGTTCAGGTCTGCGATGCCCTGCTCCCATTCGGCTGGTGTCATCAGCTCTCTGGAGAGCACAGTATCCCGGACTCCTTCGACCATCGCGGTGAACGTCTGCCGGGTGAACCCCTCGACAAGCGCCGGCCGTGAGGCGTCGACGTACACCATCTTCGGCAATACGTGCACATCCGCATACCCGGCCTGCACAAGCAGCGGGTAGAGTTCCCGGCCGATAAGGGCGTTTCCCCCGGCCTCCCGCTGGAGATCGACAAGGCACCGGATTGCTTTGTTTGAATAAGCACTATCTGGATGGAAATACGCTGAACCGTGATCGCCTTCGATGACCGTGATCGTCCCGCCCGGCCTGATGAGGGGACGCAGTACTTCAAGCGCCCGCACCGGATTGGCGAGGTGTTCGAGCACGAAACAGACGAAGACGTGATCGAAACTCTCCGGTGCGAACGGGAGGCTGAAGAGGTCGCCGGCCTGGAAGGTTACATTAGTGATCCCTTCGGCACGCACCCGTGCCTCCGCACGCCGGATCGAGTCCGGGGAGATATCGACAGACGTGATCTCTGCGTCGGGGCTGTTCTTTGCAAGGATAACCGTCTGGGCGCCGGTCCCGCAGCCGGCTTCGAGCACCCGGCTCCCGGCCGGGTACCGGGTATCGCCATGGAGAAGGGGGGTCAGGGTCCGGGCCTGGTCGCCCAGCCGTTCCGCTTCCCGCTCCGAATACCCATGGACATAGTCTCCCCCGTTCATATGCATCTGCCCGGGTACCTGTGCAGTTTCCCGGCTATAAAAGTGCGGCGCTTCCGAAAAGAAAACCTCAATATCTGACTACGTACTCCCCCCATTCCGCTGATCATGCCGTGTCCCGCTCTCCCGATGCAATCCTGACCTCTTTAAAGTGCGGAGGGTAAAAGATCCTTCCTGAAACCCGCAGCGGATCGGAAAAGATGATGACACCGTCCTCTTTTTTCACGGTCACGATGTACGAATGGTACCGCAACCGTTGCACTTCCGGGAGGGCAGAACAGGAGGCGACCTCTTTCTGGCTCGTATTCATGAATTTTTGGTAGCTTGTCGGGTCGGTCAGCCCAAGGCCGATCCGGTAGTCCCGTGCCGTCCAGGCATCGCCGCTGTCGTAAATTGCAAGCCACCGCAGCGGGTTCACCTGCGGGATCGCCCACATTGTGCCGCGAAGCGCCGGCCGGGATGCAAGGAACGCGATGAACCGGACAAGCAGGAACAGAACAAGGATCGCCCCGTAAGCGACCATCCCTTCCGTGAGAGTGACGACCCCCAGTGCTATCCAGATCAGGAAAAAGAGACTAACCGCCATTAAAAATATGCTCGGGCCCGGGAGGATAAAAAGCGCATATTTTTTGTCGGAAACCGGAGCGAGGAGCGGGAGGCCGGGCGTTGCCGGGAGATCCATGGCGATGTGCAGGAACGCGCCTGCGAGCACCACAGCAAACCCGGCAGGGCCGGCGCGGACGAGGACTGACGGACTGACGAGCCCTGCAAGAGTCGCAAGGGCGATACCGGCATATGCGAGGACTGACATCACGACCACGCCCGCGAGACTGTGGGCGATCCCACCGTGGATAAAGAGGTAGAGCGACGGGTGCCTGTCGGAGATGAGGGAAAAGAGCACGTCCGCATCGATGATCACGGCACCGATGACTGCAAACGGAATAAACTGCGGGAACCCGAGAGCGTACGCGAGGATGGCCGCAACAAGCGCGTGAGTAAGTGAGTCCACACGATCCGTTTGCCGGCGGATCTACAAAAGGCTGCCCGTCTTAAAACAAAGCGCCAACAGACCCGATCGTAACGGGGGACTTGCACCGGCACCACCGCTCCTGCCGTCAAATGCCAAACTGGCAGAAATGATAGATATAACCCGGAGGTTACATCACCGGAAAGTACTCAAAACCCGGGTGATAAAATATAGCATTATCAGGGAGGGTAAAACCGGGTATGAAACTGCCATCAGTCTGCTATCACAATTACATGGAGAGGACCGGGGCTCTTGTCCTGATCGTTCTCTGTATCGTCTCGGTCCTTGCGGCCGGGTGCATGGGTGCCGGCACGACTCCCCCCTCCCCGGCGGCCGCACATGCCCTTTCGCCATTTGTCACGCCATCAGGATCTCCGGCTACAAAATTATCCTTTGACCCCATTGTCGGCATCTGGAAGACCACAGGCTCCACGAACCAGTTCCAGATCGTTTTCGATGTAAATGGCAAAACACAGGAGACCGATTCGAGCATCCCCAATGTGTGTTACAACGGGACGTGGATTCCTGCAGGAGACAACACGTACCTGGTAACCCGCGCTACCGGGAAAAACACCCTCTGGATTCACGACGTGTCTGCCAATACAATCTACAAACAGGAAGCTCCCAGTATTGTGTATTCCCTTTACCAGGGGACCGGCACAGCAACGGGAAGCCCGACCGGAACCGCAGGGCCCTCTGCGGTCCTTTCCGGGACCGGCAACATGATTGTACCTTTCACCGCGACAGAATCCGGGTTATGGGTGTTTACCCTGACATACTCAGGCCCGAGTAACTTTATTGTCTGGCTCACGGATGACAAGGGCAACCAGCTGACTCCCCTCGCAAATGAAATCGGGGTGTATTCCGGGACAAAAACCCAGAACCTGGACGCAGGTAAATATTACCTGAAGGTTACGGCAAGCGGCGCGTGGACCATCCAAGCCTCGGTATCGTAACACCATTCCTCTTTTTTGTTCTGACGATGCGTAACCATTCACGCACAAGAAGAGCCTCCCCTGTGAGCCTACAATGATATCGGGTTCTCTTGTTTTTCGATACCGGATCACCAGGAAATAAACGTAAATATGGCTCAAATTCAGGAACAGACGTTAACTAAAAGTGACAAGGCCAGGGCCGAGATTTGAACCCGGGTCGAGGGATCCACAGCCCCTTAGGATAACCAGACTACCCTACCCTGGCAGATGTTCCTGTTAACTTGGTTGTGAACTCTGATTAATTTAACTCCCTGCTTCACAGGGAATCACGCATACGGAGGACCGGCCGGATCCCGTCTACTATCCCGGAGCGATTATTAATAGGGTAGAGCGTCCATTAAGTTATCAGGTGGCTCTGACAGAATATTTGTAGGGTAGGCATGCGGCGTCGGAGGATGCCACGCCACGGATGATTTTTAATCCACTGTTTTCAGGGCACATGCGAACGGGAGGGTGGGGAAATGGCGGCAGACCCGAAGATCAGGACGCCGATTGTGTGCGTTATGGGGCATGTGGATCACGGCAAGACCTCGCTTCTTGACCGGATACGCGGCTCATCGGTTGTCGCCTCTGAAGCGGGTGCGATCACCCAGCACATCGGCGCGACCATTGTCCCTATCGAAGCGATCCGCATGATGAGCGGGTCGATGGAGAAAATCCCGATCAACATTCCCGGGCTGCTCTTCATCGATACCCCGGGGCACCACGCGTTTACGACGCTCCGGGCCCGGGGCGGTGCACTCGCCGACATGGCAATCCTCGTTGTCGATATCAACCAGGGGTTCCAGCCCCAGACAATCGAGGCTTTGCAGATCCTGCGGAACTGCAAGACGCCGTTTGTGATCGCGGCGACAAAAGTCGACCGGCTCCACGGCTGGCGGGTGAACAAGAACGAGTCATTCCTTTCGACGTTTGCAAAACAGAACGAGCGGGTAAAGACCGATGTCGAGACAAAAACCTATGAGATCGTAGGCAACCTCTCTGATCTCGGGTTCTCTGCGGACCGGTTCGACCGGGTTTCGGATTTCCGGCGCAACCTTGCGATCGTGCCGGTGAGCGCCCATACGGGCGAAGGGATCGCTGACCTTCTGATGGTCATGATCGGGCTTGCCCAGCGCTACCTTGGCGAGGAACTCAAACTTGCGGTCGAGGGGCCGGGTTCCGGCACGGTCCTTGAAGTAAAAGAGGAGCGGGGACTCGGGGCGACGCTTGATGTGATCCTGTACGACGGTACGCTCTCGATAGGCGATGAGATCGCGATGGCCTCGCAGGACGACATCGTGGTGACCAAGGTCCGCTCGCTCTTAAAACCCCACCCGTTAAAGGAGATTCTCGTCGAGGACCGGTTCGAGCATGTCAAATCCGTGGCGGCAGCAGCAGGGATCAAGGTCTCTGCCCCGGGCCTCGAAAAGGTGATCGCGGGTTCGCCGCTCTTTGTCGTCCGGAACAACCTGGACGATCTCGCGATCCGGATCAGGAAAGAGATGGAAGAGATCCACGTCAACCTTGCCGAAGAGGGCATCGTGATCAAGGCGGACACGATCGGCGCCCTTGAAGCGCTCTGCAAGGAACTGGAGGCAAAAAATATCAAGGTGATGCGGGCACAGGTCGGCCCGGTGAGCCGGCACGACCTGATCGACACTGAGACGATCAAGAACCCGACATTCCGCGTGCTCCTGTCGTTCAACACCCCGATCCTTCCCGATGCAGCAGAGATCATCAAAGACCCGCTTTACACGCAGGTGAAAGTCTTCTCCGCGCAGGTGATCTACCAGCTTATCGACCAGTACGTCGCATGGAAGGATGAACAGAAACGTATCGCGGAGAAAGCGCAGTTCGAGCACGTGATGATGCCGGCGAAAATCCGGCTGCTGCCGGACTGCGTGTTCCGGCAGAGCAACCCGGCGGTGGTCGGGGTGCGGGTGCTGGGCGGGAAACTCCGGGGCGATGTCGACCTCGTCAAGCTTGACGGGAAGAAGGTGGGGCACTTAAAATCCATGCAGCTCCGACAGGAAAATATCCGCGAGGCGGACGCCGGTCTCGAAGTGGCGATCTCGATCGAGGGCGCAACGATCGGCCGACAGCTGAACGTGGGCGATGACCTCCTGGTGGATCTTCCCGAGCGGCACGTGAAAGTGCTCGAACGAGAGATGATAAAAAACCTCAACATCAGCACGCAGGAAGTACTCGCGGAGTTTGTCGCGATCCGGCGCAAGACCGAGCCGTTCTGGGGCAAGTGAGTGGCCCCGCGTGCCGGCATTACGGCTGCACTTTCACGTGACGCGAGGATTTAATAGCGTAACAGTAGAATAACATGGGTACTTCACGTGCACAGGCGTTCTTGCGCCGGATAGCCGGAGAGTGAACGGGTCGCCCGACAACGGGGGCGACCCGGGATAATCAATAAGGAGAATCAAGCATGGTTGAGTTAAAGGTAGTTGTTTCAGACCCAAAGACCGGTCGCGCCTACAATGTTGATGCCAGCACCGGCGCAGCAGGATCGATCATAGGGAAGAAAATCGGGGACGAACTTGACGCGGGCCCGCTCGGGCTTGCAGGCTATAAGATCCTGATCACCGGGGGCACGGACCAGACAGGGATTCCCGCAAGAAAGAGCCTCCCCGGCGCAGGAAGAAGAAGACTCCTGCTCGCGGAAGGCGTCGGGTTCCACCCGGTGATGGAAGGCGAGCGCAAGAGAAAGATGATCCGCGCCCACGAGATTACCCTCGAGTTCGTGCAGGTCAACGCACGTGTGACCGCGTACGGCGAGAAGACCCTTGACGAGATCTTCCCCAAGGTCGAGAAGGCCGAGGGAGAAGAGAAGAAGGGAAAAGAGAGAAAAGCCCGGAAGTAATTCCGCGGCCCTGATACTTTTTTCGCGTTGTTGTTTTTGGTGTGTTTGGGCAGTTCTGCACCTTTGCCGGTACGTGTGTGTCGGCCGGTGTCTGCTTCCGGGTTCTGAACTGATATTTTAAAAACGCGCTCCCGTGAGATTTTGCCCGACCGTGGACACCCCCCATAGCGATAGAAATTTCTGATGCTTTTCCGGCAGATAAGTGCAAAATAAATTTCACTCAACGCCAGATATCTGCCCTTCTGGAATAACCAGATTGTATGTCAACCAAGACTAAGTGTCCCAAAGGACTCAGATACTCCTGCTGCAACTGCTGCTTCAGGGCCTGGTGCCCGTATTCCAACTGCGGCTAAGCGCATGAACACAGCCGGACCGGTCGGTCGAGCGATCTCATAAGACCGCAGGCCTCAAGACGGGACGCTCACGCCATCCAAAATATGCTCTTGAGTGTAAAACAGACCATGACCCCAATTCGTCCGGTTGAATAGATCAGCCTTTAAAATTCTGTCATGTAAATTCTGAAGAAGTCTTTTTTGCTGTTCTCTTTTTTTCTACAAATCCATTCTTTTTTAAGGCCTTCTCGATAGACCACCGGCCACGGCCGAACTTCTCACCAAGCTTCGCAATCAACTGTTTTTTTGTCGTCCCTTTTGAAACGAGCCGTTCATATTCTTCCTGCAAGCGAATAGAATTTTCTTGTGTCCAGGACTTGCCGTGATTTTCAAGGGTTCGTGTGACTGAATGCCGCAACGAGGGGATTAAACAGCCGGGGCTTAACGTTTCAATCTCTTTGATCTTTGCATCGAACATGGGTTTTGAAATCTCAAATCCAAGTGCCCTGCGGTTGAGACCCAGGGCAACTTTTGCGGTAGAGAATCCGCCGAGGAAGAAATCACAGACCAGATCTCCCTCGTTACTGCTGTACTGGATCATCTTGATGAGCAGTTTTTCGGGGAGCTCGTTCTTGTTCTTGAGCTGACCGGGTTTATATTCGCGGTTGATAATCCAGACATCTTCGCGATCGGTATTGTTGAGGGACCGGTTATCCCCGGATTTTTCATCGAGACCATACCGGGATTCAAGATTGAATGTCCGGGTTCCGCCGGGCTTTTCGTAAAACAGGATGTGATAGTGGGAGGATACATATTTCTGGTGGGTGAATACCCCGAAGTTATATTTCCAGATGATGTGGTTGATCTCCTTGAGGGTTGTTTTCCGTAATGCATTGAGAACATCAATGAGATTGGTGTATCCGGATACGATATAGATCGAACCACCGGGCCTGAGCACCCGCTCTGCTTCCCGGATCCATTTCTCACTGAATTTTGCGTACTCTTTTTGTGGGATCTCGACGTAGCCTTCAACGACAAAATCCTCGTTCCGGTTATAGTGCCGGTGAAGTTTGTCGCCGTTGATCCCATACGGGGGATCGGTGATGATGAGATCCACAGAGTTATCCGGGATGTGTCCGGCTGAACCACGGATGCAATCACCATTGTAGAATGTACTGTTGTGGAGGATAACAGGCTTCATAATGTGCGGGGGTTTTTTTAGTAATAATGTAGAGTGGGAGACGATGGTATTTGAGAGATGTGTATTGAGGGGTAACGTGATATCCCGGGGGCTATATTCCTCCAGATCATAACTCCCGACATTTGACCATAGACAGCATATCGATCCCCGGTGGTATCGACGGACGTTTCACGGTCAATTAAACCAAAACAGGAATGATCTGTTACCGAGAGGAGAAAAATACGGGGCCCGGGCCGAAGCCGGGGGTTATACACCTGCCGTAACCGTGACCTTTCCGTAGGACGCGCTCGTGCTGTTGGATGCGAGCTGGGTGCCGTTCTTGTAGATGCTCACGGTCAGCGGGTGGGTCGCGGTCTCATCGGTTTTCTGGAAGACCGCTGTTACTGTGCCGGTGGCATTGGTGACCGCATACATCTGTGCTCCCGAATTCGGAGTGATTTTCGTGGTAACGCCACCAGTATTATACGAGCCGGAAAAACCACCAAGATAATTGACGCTTACATAGACACCCGTGGCGGGGATGGTCACCGGGGTTGTTGTGACAACAACGATCGCAGACGACGACCCCGATGTACCGGACGAGGTCGCTGCGCTGATGCGCGCCGATCTATGACACCGTGTTTAATGGGCCTGCGGGATACCAGATTTGCTGAGCCACATC
>JBEKTA010000024.1:0-12466 GCA_049516515.1 Methanoregula sp.
CTGAGACCGTATCCACGGATTTTGATACTTCAGACCGACTCTTCTTTGAGCCGATGCAGCTCGAGGACATCATCAACATTCTTAAGACCGACCAGTACTGCGGGGTAATGGTGCAGTTTGGCGGCCAGAACGCGGTAAACCTCGCAGTCCCCCTTGAAAAGGAGATGAAACGACGGGGCCTTCCTACAAAGATCCTCGGCACCTCCCCGGATGCGATGGATATTGCCGAGGACCGGGACCGGTTCAGCGTTATGCTGACGAAGCTGCAGATCCCAAGCCCGGCCAACAGTTCTGCCTATTCAGAGGCTGAAGCAAAGGATAAGGCAGAGAAGATCGGGTACCCGGTGCTGGTCCGGCCCTCCTACGTGCTCGGTGGCCGGGCGATGGAGATCGTCCATAACACGGCAGAACTTGAGACGTACATGAAAGAGGCAGTAAGGGTGAGCCAGCATCACCCGGTGCTGATCGATTCGTATCTGAGGAACGCGGTTGAGCTCGATATCGATGCGGTCTGCGATGGCGAAGAGGTGCTCATCGGCGGTATAATGGAGCACATCGAGCAGGCCGGCATTCACTCCGGGGACTCCGCCTGTGTCATCCCGACCCAGTCCCTCTCCCCGGAGATTGTTGCGACTGTCCGTGACTATACCAAAAAGATTGCGCTCGGCCTTGGCGTCGTCGGTCTTGTCAACATCCAGATGGCGGTAAAGGACAATGTGGTCTATATCCTTGAGGCGAACCCCCGGGCGAGCCGCACCGTTCCGTTTGTCTCAAAAGCGACCGGTCTGCCCATCGCAAAGATCGCAGCAAAGGTGATGATAGGGAAAAAACTGCGCGATCTGGGATTCCACGAGAAGAAGATCAACCATGTCGCGGTAAAAGAAGTACTCCTGCCGTTCAACAAGCTGGCCGGCGTCGATACGATGCTCGGGCCGGAAATGAAGAGCACCGGTGAAGTGATGGGGATCGACTATGACTTTGGGCTTGCTTTTTACAAGGCCTGTATCTCGGCAGATAATGAGCTCCCGCTCAAAGGAAACGTCTTTGTCTCGGTCAACATCGAGCAGAAGAATGAAGTGATCCCAATTGCCCGGCGCATGCGCGATCTTGGCCTTACCCTGTACGGCACAGAGGGCACCGTGGACTACCTGCACGAGGCGGGCGTGGAAGCGCATCTCGTGCGGAAAGTGCAGGAAGGCTCCCCCAATGTGCTCGACATGATGCACCACGGTGAGATACGGCTTATCATCAATACCCCTCAGGACCGGCAGTCCCGGCAGGACCATTACCAGATCATGCGGGCGGCGGTCGACTTCGGTATCCCCTATATCACGACCCTTCAGGCAGCGCGGGCAGCCGCTCTTGCCATTGACGCGATCAAGCGCGAGAAAGTGACGCTTGAGCCAATAAGCCATTATCTGAAGGAATAAGGGCAATATTGCCAGAATTTCTTTTTCCCGGGCTTTTTTTTACAAAACCGTGATTCTCTCCTGCTGGCTGGATTTCCGGGTTATTCTCCAAAAAAATTGAATATCCTTATATACCGAAATAACCAAAAAACATGCATGAAGAAATTACTTGTTGTTCTTGCAATCCTGTTTATCGGGATCCTGTTTGCGGGATGCACATCCCAGTCGGCAGCTCCTGCAGCAACCCCGACACCAACAGCCGTTCCAACAACGGTTGCAACCCCCGTTCCGACCGCTATTCCGACCACAGTTGCCACTCCAAATGTGACAGCAAATGTGACGGCAAATGTGACGGCAAATGTGACTGCCACCCCAGTTCCTGCGAATGTGGTCATGATCACGTTCACCCAGGGTCTGACTTTAGCTCCTGATGCGACAATCACTGTGCCGGCGGGTACGATTGTGTCCTGGTATAACAATGATAAGTTCAACCCCCACGGTGTCCAGGCCATCGGTGCAACCACAGGCCAGTATTTCGGCGATATGGCAGCACACTCGATTCCCTATGGCAAGACGTATAACGTAACATTCAGCCAGAAGGGATCCTACGATTATGCAACCATCTTCCAGCCGCAGATTCAGGCAAAAATCATTGTAAATTAAAACAAGCCGATATCTGCGTTCAGGGGATCAGTCTCCTGAACAATCCATTTTTGTTCTTGGCTTAATAGCGCCTTTTTTGGAGATTTTGCTGATATCTTTTCAGAAGACAGCCTTCGTAAATATATGGTGAGACATCCAACCAGATGATCTGACAACAGGGAGTATCCATTATGGGAAAAGGTACAATCGTACTCGCATATTCCGGAGGGCTTGATACCTCCATCTGTATCCCGTTTTTGAAAGAGCGGTATGATTACGATCGCGTGATTACTGTCGCTGTCAATGTCGGCCAGAGGGACGAAGAGATCGATGTTGCGACAAAAAAAGGCCGGAAACTCGCCGATCGTCACTATACCATCGATGTCCGGAAAAGATTTGTCGAAGAACACATCTTCCCGGCCATCAGGGCAAATGGCTCCTACGAGGGTTACCCTATGGGCACCTCGCTTGCCCGGCCCCTGATCGCAGAAGAGGTTGTAAAGATCGCAAAGAAAGAAAGGGCAGCCGCGATTGCACACGGGTGCACGGGAAAAGGAAACGACCAGCTGCGGTTCGATTTTATCATCCGCGCCGCCGGCCTCGAAGTCATTGCGCCTATCCGTGAGCAGAACCTGACCCGCGACTGGGAGATCGAATACGCAAAGGAGCATCGTATCCCGGTACCGGTCAAAAAGAGCAAGCCATGGAGCATGGACGAGAACTGCTGGAGCCGGAGCATCGAAGGCGGCCGGCTCGAGGATCCGTCATTCCATCCCCCGGAAGAGATCTACCTCTGGACCGTCTCACCCGAAAAGGCCCCGGCAAAACCGGAAAAAATTACCCTCGCGTTTTCCATGGGCATTCCGGTTGCTTTAAACGGGAAAAAACTCTCCGGCTACGACCTGATCCAGAAACTCAATATCCTTGCCGGCAGGCACGGTGTCGGCAGGAACGATATGATCGAGGACCGTATCCTCGGACTTAAGGCACGGGAGAATTACGAACATCCCGCAGCGACGGTTATCCTTGCCGCTCACCATGATCTTGAAAGCCTGGTACTTACCCGGCAGGAACTGGCATTCAAGCGAATGGTGGATGACAAGTGGTCGGAACTGGCATACAAGGGTCTTGTATACGAACCACTCTATGCCGCACTCAACGCGTTTATCGATACCACGCAGGAGAGGGTAAACGGCAGCGTTGATCTCGAACTCTACAAGGGAAGTGTCAGGGTGCTTGGCCGCAGTTCTCCGCAGGCCATTTACTCAGGAGATCTTGTCTCATTTGACAGTTCATCCATCGACCAGTGCCATGCAATCGGCGTCTCCCAGTATTTCGGGATACAGGCACGCCTGGTCCATGCCATGAAACAGAAAAAGGTACAACGAAAATAAGTCCTGCCGGGTGTACACGGCCATATCCTTTTTCTTCTTATTTAACACCACAAAAGAAATCTATATCCCGTAACAATCAGATCGTTAGAGTATGTGCGCCAGTTTTTTCAGCCACTTGGTAAAACCACGACCCCATATCGTTGAAAGTCCCTCTCCTCCATCGATTGCGCACGGTGCGGGAATGCAGATCCCGGAATACAAAAACAAGCCTTATTTTATTGTAGCCTCTGTGGAGATGGGGAACACTACTACCAAGTGTATTCTCACCGGGGTGAGTCTGGAAACCGGTAAATCGTACGTGATCAATAAGACGGTAAGCATGAGCCGGGACATACGGCCACCAAAGCCCGGGGAGGAGACCTTTGGCGAAACACTTGACGGGACAAAACTCTCACGTCAGGCTGTGACCGAACTGGTGCGGGATACCCTGATCCAGTGCCACGAAGAAGCACATCTATCTATCCAGACCGATCTTGACTTTGTTGTCCGCAGCACCGGCGTGGTAGCCGAGATGGAATCCCCGGATCAGGTAGGGGATTTTGTCATTGCCCTTGCAAACGGCTGCCTGATCGCCGGCGTCCCGCCAAGGAAAATGACGCCGCCCATGACAAAGGCCAACCAGCAGGAAAAACTCCAGCCGTTTAGTTTTGCCGACAAAGTCGTATTTATCGGTGCTGTTGCAGGAGTTATCCCGCCGGTGGGTTCGACCGGGGTCGAAATGGTCGCCAATGAAATGGAAGGAGAGCTCGCGATGGCCGGGATCAAAGAAGGGGCGAAATGGACGCCGGTCGATTTCCGGAATCCCTGCATATCCATGGATTTCGGGACAACGCTTGACGGGAGGATCACAAGCGATGTCGCCCCGGACGATCCGAATCCGTTTGCAAAGACCATCGGGAACTTTTGTGGCCTTGCCGGGGCAATTCCCGATGCAATTGTCCGGGGGACCGGTCTTGTACAGGAACGGACCGGTACGGCGCTCGACATCTTTGGCGAGCACAGCGTAACTGGCGGTTTCTTTTCGGGAGGCAACCGCAGGGTTATCGATGATTTTGTGAACCGGTGCCATGAACATATCGATATCCGGATCGTCCCTTCGGATCGTGACCGGTTCGGGCGTGTACCGGTCAATGCGAAACTTGCAAAGGAATCTTGTGTCGCTATGATCGGGTGCGACTGCGGAGTAAACAGCAGCGATCTCAATAAGCTCCTTGAGATCGGCGCCGAGATCCACAAGAACTACAACCTCTCGACCTTAAACGAAGTGGTGGATCGGGTCTGTGCGAAGATGGCACTCCGGCTGACCGATGTAGCCGTTGAAGAGCACCTTGTCCCAAGGAACGCGTCGATCGGGTTTACCGGGCGGGCGGCAATCTCGGGACGGAAACCCGAATATATCCTTGAAGGAATCACTGAACGCAACCTTTTTGACGATCCAAACGACCATCTGGTCTTTGTTGACGATGGCCTTGCCCGGGGAGCATCCCTGATGGGGCGGTGTATGAACTCGCTCGGGAAACCCAAAAATCCCATCGGAGGAGTACGGGACGGGCCCTGTATTATGAACCGGCGGATCAAAATAGGTAAGTAGGAATGTATCAACCATGGCAGACGAGATAATTACCCAGCAGAACGATAACAGCCAGACAGAGGAAGAACAGCTCTTTGACGTCCTCATCCCCCCTGGAGTGCCGCGCTCCGTGATCTTCGATGTGGTAAAAAAGTTCGATGTCGAGGTGGTCGAACGCAAGCAGAAATTAAATTTTGCCAACATGGAGGGAGATGAGCGGGAGCTCCTCGCATTCCGTGGAAGGCGCGAAGTTGTCGAGCAGGTAGAAAAATATATGATTGAAAGAGTCCGCGCATTTATCGGGGAATAATAACCCAGTACAAGAGCGCGATCGTATTTTTATTTTTTAAGGAGTTTTACCAGCAGTGCTTTCTGGGCGTGCAGACGGTTCTCAGCCTCGTCCCACACCAGACTCTGCGGGCCATCGAGCACATCGCCGGCGATCTCCTCGCCACGGTGGGCCGGCAGGCAGTGGAGCACCCGGGCATCCGGGGCTGCGTGTCTGAGGAGCTGGTCGTTTACCGTGAACCCGTGGAAGGCGGCAAGCCGTTTTTCCCGTTCCGCCTCATCGCCCATCGAGATCCACGTGTCGGTGACGATGACGTGTGCGTCCTTTACTGCCTCCGCCGGTGAGGGAGCTGTCATAACATTTCCCCCGAGACTGCGGGCGCGTTGTATAAATTCCGGTGCCACCTCATATCCCTTCGGGCTTGCCACGGTGACTGCCATACCGGTGAGGACAGACGAGAGAACAAGGGAGTTGCAGACATTGTTCCCGTCGCCAACCCATGCGACGCTGAGATCCCTGACATCCCCGAAATGCTCCCTGATGGTCAGGATATCGGCAAGGAGCTGGCAGGGGTGCTCTCTGTCGGAGAGCCCGTTGATAACCGGGATCGTGGCGTTTGCTGCCAGTTCCTCGACCGTGCTGTGCCGGTAGGCACGGATCATCACGGCAGAAACATAACGGGACGCGACCCGTGCGGTATCGCGGATCTCCTCCCCCCGTCCGATCTGGAGATCCTTTGCGTTTAAGAAGAGTGCGTGGCCGCCGAGTTCATGCATGCCCACTTCAAATGAGATATGCGTCCGGGTGGAGGACTTCTCGAAGATCATTGCAAGGGACATACCCCGCAGAATTTCGTGAGGTACTCCCGCCCGTTTCTGGCGCTTGAGGCGTTCGGCGCCGGAAAGGATCTCTTCGAGTTCAGTTTTGGTAATATCCAGAATTGAAAGAAAATCTTTTTTCATTGCAGCTCCTTCATATGGGAGATCCGCCGGTCGAGCAGCACCTGTGTCCCAATATCGCGGCGGTGGTGGACGCTTCCCTGTACGGCCGACGCTGCCTGCTCCGCGATGCGTTCTGCCACGGCAAGGGTATCTGCCTTCCCCACAAACGCGAGTGTCCGGGATGTAAGGGTAAAGAGCCGGCCGTCCCGTTCTTCGACGTTTGCATAGTAGAGGATAGCATCACCGGTTTCCCCTACATCAAGAGGTCTGCCAGTCTTTGGGGCAGCCGGATAGCCCTCGGGCACAAGGTACTTGCAGACCGTTGCCGCGTGCTCAAAGGTTACTTTCGATGAGGAGAGCGTCCCTTCCGTGATCCCGGTGACCACATCGCAGAGATCGGAGGAGAGAAGCGTGAGCACATTCATCGCCTCAGGATCTCCGAACCGGGCGTTAAACTCTATCACCTTGGGCCCTTCTGCCGTATTCATGAACTGGCCATACAGGATGCCCTTATAAGGGATCCCGTCTGTTGCCATTGCGGCAACGACAGAAGCCATGATAGAAAGAGCAGCAGTATGATCCTTCCTGCTCACAAAGGGGAGCATGTGATCCGGCATCGTGTACGATCCCATTCCCCCGGTATTGGGCCCGGTATCTCCGTCAAACGCCCTTTTGTGATCCTGCACAAGCGGCATGGGGACGATATGGAACCCGTCGACAAATGCCTGGAGAGTGAACTCCTCACCAATGAGGCGTTCTTCGAGAACAACCGCGCCATTGATCTGTTGCAGATAATCGATGGCACCGGCAAGATCCACCTGCTCACCCATGATCCGCACACCTTTCCCGCCGGTGAGACCAATGGGCTTTATGGCCAGATCCCCGTCATGATCCTTTACAAATGCAACTGCATCGGCCGTGTCGTGGAAGACACGGTAGGCAGCGTTGCCACCAATATGATGGTGCGTCATTAAGTCCCGGCAGAACGCCTTGTCGGTCTCGATCCGCGCCGCTGCTTTTGTCGGGCCGACGCACGCTACACCGGCAGCAGAAAGCCGATCAACAACGCCGGCTTCAAGCGGGGCCTCGGGGCCGATAAAGGCATGAGTGACCCCGGTCTCTCCGGCAAATGCCAGGATCCGGGCGAGATCCGTCTCTTTTGCAATACAGATTTTTTTTGCAAGGCGGGCGATACCGGGATTCTTTTTTGCCATTACCGAATAGATCTCGGTCTCGCTGTTGCGGGAGAGCGCAGATGCTATGGCGTGTTCCCTTCCTCCACCACCAACAACGAGGATCTTCATCATCCATCACATGGGTTCTTTTTATTAAAAATTGTTTACGCCCGGTGAGTACTCATCAGAGAATCTCACTGACCCGTACAAGCGGGTATAGATCGATGGCCTGCTCTTTTAATCTGGCTGCTGCACCCTGCTCCCGGTCGACAACAGTAACAACACGGTCAGCCCGTGCGCCCGCGTTTCGCAGCATGGAAATGCCGTAGAGGGCCGATCCCCCCGATGTAGTGACATCCTCGACAAGGAGGATGTCTTTTCCCATCACATTCCCGATGATCAGGGACTTCTTGCCATGGTCTTTTTCTTCTGCACGTATGATGGCAAAGGGTTTCTGTGCGGCAAGGGCCGTTGCGACCGCGAGAGGCACTCCCCCGACAGCAACCCCGGCCACCACATCGAATTTGTACCTCTTTGTTATCTCCTGAGCTATTGCCGCGAGAAATTCAGGATGCGTTACTGCTGTTTTCACATCGACATAGTACCGGCTCTTTGCGCCCGAAGCAAGGGTAAAGTCACCGAACTCGATGGCCTTGTGCCGGATAAGGAGATCTGCAAGTGCATTCATGGGTGTTCACCAGGGTTCCTTCTTGACCCCGCTCAGGTACCCGATGATGTTAACCGCCCGGTGGAGGATCGGGGTCAGGATCAAAATAACGATGAGGATCGGTAGCGTGATTGTTGAGAGAAGCCACGACGGGTCAAAGATCAGCATCATGGCAAAGGCACCGATGACCAGATCATACTGATCGGCGATCGGCCATGCGTCTCCCCGGTTTTTTCCAAGCCGACGCTTGAAGAAACTCTTACCCATATCACCGAGGAGTGCCCCAAACGAAAGGATGATAATCGAAGCGGCTGTGTGCTGCGGCAGGAAACTCCAGCCATAGGTACCTGTGAGCCAGATCTGCAGTGCACCGACTGCGATGCCGGCGAGCACACCGCACACGAGACCCCGGAAAGTCTTCCCATCACCAAGGAACCTGCGGCCGTCGGAATAGTTCCTGTTAAGGTCTATCGGCGTCCCGCCACCACAAAGCGCAGCGACGGGGTTAGGGACATAAGCAGGAACCATGATCCAGAATGCGGAAAGCAGTGTCGAGAGCAATGGTATTATGAATGACTCAGCACTAATAGTGTAGCACTCCAATACCTCTAATAAAGAGCAGATAAAAAGATTAAGGTTACTCAAAAATTCAATAAATTTCAGTTATTGCTGCATCGGGTGGATATAATATGTTGATCAAAAAAACACGCAGCCTTTGCCCAGTCTGTGGGTCAGTCCTGGAAGCGGATATCGTAGAAGAAGAGGGGAAGATCTGGATCGTGCGGACGTGCCCGGAGCATGGTCTGTTCCGGCATGTCTACTGGTCTGACCCGGAAATGTACCATCGGTTCGCACATTACGATGTGATCGGTCGCGGCGTGACAAACCCTCAGAATCCGGTGACATCTGATACCTGTCCTACTGCGTGTGGTCTGTGCAGCAACCACCACTCGGGAACCCTCCTTGCAAATATCGACCTGACGAACCGGTGTAACCTCGACTGCGATTTCTGCTTTGCAAATGCCCGGGCCTGCGGGTTTGTGTATGAACCGAGTTTTGACGAGATTGTAAGCATGATGAAGGTGCTTAGAAACGAGAAGCCCGTCCCGACGCCTGCCGTGCAGTTCTCCGGTGGCGAGCCGACCATGCGTGACGACCTCGTCGATATCGTCAAAAAGGCAAAGGAACTGGGATTCCCCCAGGTCCAGATCGCAACAAACGGTGTGAAACTGGCAAACAACCCGGCCCTTGCCCAGCAGCTCAAGGATGCCGGTCTCTCGACAGTCTATCTCCATTTCGATGGTGTCACTCCTGCGACCAACCCGTTTTTAAAGATCCACCTCAAGGCACTGGAGAACCTGAATAAGGCCGGGGTTGGCGTAGTGCTCGTGCCGACTATCATCAAAGGGAGAAATGATCAGGAAGTCGGTCAGATCCTGAAATTTGCCGCTGATCATATCTCGATTGTGAGGGGGGTAAACTTCCAGCCAGTCGCATTCACCGGGGCAGCAAAGGATGAGGATCTTGAGAAGGAACGGATCACGATCCCCGAGCTTATCGGTGATATCGAGACCCAGACTGCTGGTGTCTTAAAGAAGAGTGATTTCTACCCGGTACCCTGCGTGCTGCCGTTTTCCGATCTGGTGGAAGCCTATACCGGCCGGCCGCAGGTGCGTTTTACCGCTCACGAGCATTGCGGGGCTGCAACCTATGTCTTTGTCACGAAGGACGGGATGACACCGGTGACCCGGATGGTCGATGTGGAAAGCCTCTTTGCGGCAATCGAACAGATGTCAAATAAGCTCAAGAAAGGCGGCACCATCAATAAATATGCGACGCTGCTTGAAGGTGTCAAAGAGCTCCACGCATCGTTCAAGAAAGGTGAGAAAGGGAACACAGCCGAGTTCTGGAAACTGATTGGAAAGACGCTGATCGGCCAGAATTTCGATGCGCTGCGTGAGTTCCACTGGAATGCGCTTTTTATCGGAACGATGCATTTCATGGACCGGTACAACTATGATATTGAGCGTGTCCAGCGGTGCTGCATCCACTACGCGACGCCGGATGGCAAACTTATCCCCTTCTGTACCTACAACAGCGGCCCAATCTACCGCGAGCAGGTCTGGAAAAAATACGCAAAAGAGCAGCAGTAATTTTTTTTGACTTTTTTTTGGCGTGTTCTGTTAATTCGGTTGCATCGAACCTGCTTTCTGCCCGCCGACAATGTTCTGCAGGAAGGCAGCAATCTGCCCTGCACTCGGGATCCATGGGGAGGTTTCGGATCAACAGTACTTCAGGATCCACCCCCGGTACCATAAGATATTCCGGGTTACACAGAATTCATACGTGACGAGATTCGTGATCAGACGGGAATGATTTATCCCTCATAAAAACGGCAGTTCCATGCCGGTTGACTGCCGCATTGCAATCGATGCGATCGCCAGGTCCTGGATGGCAAGTCCGGTGGAGTCAAAGACGGTGATCTCATCCTTGTTTTCACGCTTTCGTTTGCCGATCACGATCTCACCCAGCGTCCCGGCGATCATCCAGGGCTGGTAGATCCCCCGGCTAATGGGCACGTTTATTTCCCCCGAGTGAAATGCCTGCGCCGGATCGTCAACAAAGACCCGGGCCCGGTGCAGGATGTCAGGATCGAGTTCCTCTTTTCCCGGTGCATCGGCACCGATCGCGTTGATGTGCATGCCTGCATGGATCCATTCGCTCTTAACAACCGGAGTACGGGATGGCGTCGTGGTGACGAGCACGTCGCAGTCGCAGGCTTTTTCGAGGGATACACTTTCTGCATCGAGGGGTGTGAACTGTCTGGCAAATGCTTCGGCATGGACGGGATTACGACTCCAGACCCGGACCTTGGTCAGGGTGAGCTCCTGCGCGGTGGCCCGTACCTGTGCTTCTGCCTGCCGGCCGGTGCCGATCATGCCGAGCACACATTCCTTTTTGGGTGCCAGATATTTTGCAGCAATTGCCCCCGCAGCTCCTGTCCGCATATCCGTGAGCCGGGTCGCGTTGAGGATGGCCGTCGGCTGGCCTGTTGCCGTATCGAGAATAATGGTGAGTGCCATTACGGTAGGAAGCCCAACCTTCGGGTTGTCCGGGTGAACATTGACAACTTTTACCCCGGCAATCCCGGGCGTTGGAAGGTACGCGGGCATCGTCCGGAAATCCCCGTCAGGCAACGTAATGTAGACCTTGGGCGGCATCTGCACAAGCCCCTTCCCGTGATCAGCAAATGCAGCCTCGACGGCCCGGTTAACATCGCCGATATCGAGACCCCGGTCCGGATCAGGATAGTAGCGCATAAACGATTGATGCACCTGATCCAATTTAGCGTTATGCCCTCTCACGGAAGTTCGCTCATAAAAAATATTCCGCCTTTAAAGAAGCAGTTCACTCATTCCCCCGGTACAGCAGAAACCTGTACGGCAGGCAGACTTAAAAACCACGAATCCTCCATCACCACAGCATAAGAACGATCAAAAACGGCAAAGAAAACTTCAGGTGTATTCCATTTCCTTGAGCGTCTTTTCTGCCAGGTCCTTCATGCGTGCCGAGATCCGTGAAGATGACGTATAATCGACATCTTTCATCGCATTTGCAATCTCGTTCCCCAAGACGAAGATGGCATACTTGTGCTCAAGCTTGCTTTTGTGCAGCTGGGAGGGTGTGATTTTCAGGGCACCGTACTGGGAGAATTTCAGGTCAGGATTGGCTTCTTCGAAATAGTCCTTGACCTCGTAAAGTATCTTGTGAAGGGTGATAAGTTCTTCTTTGTGCATAATGCCACTCCAGATTGTAACATGGGACAAAACTTACATAAATAAATTTGCGTGAGTCCGGTTTTAAGAGTTTATTTTCATCAACCGGATATTTAGCGGCCTTTTTATAATCCCCTTAAAATCCTTTGCCGCGACATATTCCAGCCCTTTCCAGACCAGCCGGTCGAGGAGTTTTTGATCGACAGCACGGTCGACAACGAGGCCGGCCGCCGGAGCATCCAGTGTATCCACGGCTTTCTCAACCTCATCAGATCGGATCTCCCGGATCACCGTCATGTCCTCGTTCAGGAACCGGGCGACGTTCTTACCTTTTACATCCTCCATATGGTCCCGTATCGTCACGGGAACTTTGGATGCGCCCTCTTTTACCGTCTTTGATCCCGCGCCATGCCGGCCGGTCGTGTCGCTGTGATCCCCACTTTCAGGGGCCGGAACCGCACGGGGCGGCCGTGGCAGGTCTGACGGGAGTTCGGCCGCGTCTTCGAAGTACTGGTCGCGGACGTACTCGACCGGTACCTTGTTCCGCAGTGTCTTTATCACCTCTTTCCGGGTCATGTCCTCGATACGCAACTCCGGCAGCGC
>JBEKTA010000025.1:0-12337 GCA_049516515.1 Methanoregula sp.
GTCGAGTACGCGATCGCGACCCGGGTGAGTGGCGATCAGGACATCATGGTGATCACTGGTGTCCGGGGATCGTCGCTTGACCCCTGCCAGAAAGAGGACGGGACGAACGTGAAGATAGGGGTCGATGCGACCATGGTTCTGGGCCATGAGGACGAGTTCCGGCGTGCCACATGGTGACCGGCATGCAGCTCGACCCGGAAGATGAGCAGATCCTTGCCGGCGAGCGGGGGGAAACCCGGCAGAAGATGCTCGAACTCCTCGTTGCACTTGGGAAAGTGTTCGGGGCAGAGCATCTTGTCCCGATCAAAAGTGCCCAGGTTAGCGGTGCGTCCTACAAGACGATCGGGAAATACGGTCTTGACTGGCTTGCCAGTCTCGATGCAAAGGCGATCGTTCCCGCCGTGCTCAACCCGATCGGCATGGCCCGGACCCGGTGGGAGGAGATGGGGATCGACCCGGATTTTGCAGAGAAACAGCAGGCTGTGGTGAGAGCGTACAAGCGGCTCGGCATACGGCTTGACTGTACCTGCACCCCCTATTACCTGTACGAGACCCGGTACGGCGATCACCTTGCCTGGTCGGAGTCGTCAGCAGTCAGCTATGCGAACTCCGTGATCGGGGCGCGGACGAACCGGGAAGGGGGTCCCTCCGCCCTTGCCGCGGCAATCATCGGAAAGACACCCTGCTACGGGTTGCATCTCGACAAAAATCGCCTGCCGCAGATGGTTATAGATGTCCATGCCGATACATCGAAGTGGACGATCGCCGATTACGGGGCGCTCGGGTACCACACAGGAAAACTCGTCGGCAACCGGATCCCGTTCTTCCGGGGCATAACCCCGGGTGCAGACTCGCTCAAGGCCATCGGGGCGGCAATGGCGGCGACCGGGGCAGTTGCGCTCTACCACGTCGAGGGGGTCACTCCCGAGGCACAGAAGAACCGGTACGATCTTTCCGGGATCGAAGCCGTGCCGGTCGAGCAGGCAGAAATCACCCGGCTGTTCACCGATATCCCGGTCGATGCCGTTGCCCTCGGCTGCCCGCACTGCTCCCCGGCAGAACTCGCAGAGATCGCCCGGCTTCTTGTCGGGAACGTCGTGACAAAACCGCTCTATGTCTTTGCCGCGCAGGGCGTGATTGATAAAAACTCAAGAATCGTTGATAATATCGAGAAGAGCGGGGCCCGGGTCTTTGCCGACACCTGCATGGTCGTCTCGCCGGTGATGGAGCAGTACGGTTCAATCATGGTGAACTCCGGCAAGGCGCTGGCCTATGTGCCCAACATGTGTGGGGGAAAGGCCCGGATCGGGACGCTTGAGGACTGCATCAGGGTCGCGACGGAGTAAATTGTACTGTCGTGGCGAACCGGAAAAAAGATAATTTTCAGGTAAGCGCGAGCAGGATTTTTTTGATCTCCCCGACCGCTTCCTGCGTCGGGTTCTTACCCGGCCGCACTCCTTCACCGAACGACAGGATCAAATCGATATCACTTTTTCTGGCATGTGCAAAGGGAATTTTTTCCCAGAGATCCTGATCGATCGTATTCCATGTACACTGTAACAGGTGCCCGAGGATGACGATCTTCTCCCCGGTATAGGACTTCCACTCAGGCCCGAGGCCCTGCTGTATCAGTTTTATCGCCCGCTCGATTTTTTTCTCGCGCTGGACATGATACATCCGCCTTCCGATCTCGGCCTGCGTTGCTTCCGGCATACGAATTCCTCCCGCCCCATGAGGGGATGATGAGTGAATCCCGCTGTGCGACTATATACTTTGTGGCAGGCCCGGCAGGAATACGGGGGGAACCGCTCTTCCTGTCCGACCCTTTCCGGACTGGCCCTGCCAGGGAAAATTCTATAAACCGGAACTGAATAATTCCGATACACTACACCTATGTCCCAAACCCGTGATGAGGAACTGGGCCGGCGGCGGTTCCAGCTCGTAAAGGAACAGGCAGTCGAAGACGCGGTGGAGAAAATACGGCGTGCCCAAGCTGTCGACTGGCCGTCACTTTGTGCGGCAGACTGCATGCTACTCCGGGAAATCCTCGGAGAACTCTGGATTTGCCTTGAACGGGAGAGATGGGAGCAGTACTCCTTCTCCATGCTCACGAAGCAGGATATCAGCGATCTCCTTACACTCGGTGCAGGAATGCGGGATCACACTCTTTCCTGTTCAACTATCGAAAAGATGGAGGCGATCCTCTCTCATTCACGAAATACCCCCCTCTCTCCATAACAGGATCCGGGAAATCCGAGTGAAATGCCGCTTCCATAGGATACGTGCGCAATACTTTAATATACCAGTACTCGGTTAGGTTCTATCATTGGGAGGTATCGACATGGTTGGTTGGGAAGTCCCGATTGGAGCTGCCATCGCATTTGCCGGTGGTGCCATAGGTACCGGACTGGCGCAGTCCCGGATTGGTGCTGCAGGTGCAGGTGCGATCGCCGAACGGCCCGAGACCGTGGGGTCGATCATTATCCTCGAAGCCATTCCCGAGACTCTGGTCATCCTCGGTTTTGTCGTCGCCGCGATGATCATCCTGATGATCACGTAATCCGGGCAGCTCATATTTGCGTGCGGGAGACTGCCGCAGAACACTTGAGTTCCCCAGAAAAATTCTTCTTTCCCCTCCCGGGCCGGGAACACCGGGGGCTGGCTGCAGTACCGGTTCACTGGCGAAACGACAGAGGACGGTGACGCCATGGCCTATGAAAATCTTTTGAAATCCGTGGAGGAGAGTGCACTGGAGAAGGAGCGGGAGCTCCAGAAAAATGCAAAGAAACAGGCCGACGCGATCCGGTCTGCAGCAAAGGAACAGGCAGAACAAATCCAGGAACGCACCATAAAAGAAGCAGAAACCTCTGCGGATATCGAAAGGAACAAGCAACTGTTTCTTGCGAAAGGCGCGATCAAGGAGCAGGCCCTGAAAAGCCGGGAGAAGGTGTTCGAGGCAGCCTTTGAAGCGGCAGGGCAGCGGCTTAACCGGCTGCGGCAGGATGATACGTACCCTGCTGTATTCAGACGGCTCACTGAGGAGACGGTAAGCGCGATGGGGGAAACCCCGTTCGTCGTCCATGTCGACCGGCGCGATCTGGATCTCTGCAAAAATACGCTGGCGGCACTGAAGATCTCATGTGAGATCCGTACCGATCTGGAGTGCATGGGCGGCCTTGTGGCCAGCTCGCCGGATGGCCACATCACCATTTCCAACACGATAGAGTCCCGGCTCGAACGGGTGCGGGAGCATAAAAGACTCGAGATATACGCTGTACTTGCCGGTGGTTGATATGGACTGGGGATACATCAATGCCCGGATGCGGGGGATGAAGAGCCAGTTGCTCGACCACCGCACGCTTGACAACCTGATCCTCCAGCCTGACCTCGGGTCCCTGATCGGCGAGCTTGAGAAGACGCCCTACCATGATGACATTATCGAAGCGAAGGGGCGGTATGCCGGCATGCCCTGCATCGAGTATGCCCTGCGGAAAAATTTTGTCCGGACATTCCGGAAGATTCTTGCATTTGCCCGGAAAGAGGAAGCGGAGAACTACATCAGGATTTTCCTGCACCGTTGGGATATCCAGAACATCAAGACGATTCTCCGCGGGAAGAATATCCATGTGACAAACGAGGAGATCCTCGACTGCCTCGTGCCGGTGGGCGAACTGGACGAAGCGACATTAACCGAGCTCGTGCGCCAGCAGGATACAAAGGCGGTTATCGACCTGCTTGCCACATGGCGCATTCCGTGGGCAAAACCCCTCACCACGGCATTCCCGGAGTTTGCCCGGAGCGGCGATCTCGGCATGCTCGAATGTGCCCTCGACCGGTATTATTATGACGAAGCGCTCCGTGCGGCAAAAGGCCCTGATGCAAACAACGCGATGATCCGGACTATTCTTTCTCTTGAGATTGACGTCGTCAACATCAAGACGGTCCTCCGGATGATCCGGGATCATATCGTTCAGGAAGAGGCAAAAAAATTCCTGCTTGCAGGGGGACAGGAGTTCAATCTCAGGAAACTCTCCCGGATACTGGCCCTGCACACGATCGAAGACGCCCTCGCGGAGATGGCCGTATCCCGGTACCAGTTCCTGACAGGAATCCCCGAGGCCGCCGTCAAGGCACAAAAGATCTCGGTCATCGAGAAAGAACTGGAACGGTACCTGGTACAGCAGGGCACAAGGGCCTTTCGTGGTGATCCCCTGAGCGTTGCCTCTCTTATCGGGTACTTCTGGGCAAAGTACAACGAGATCACCAATATACGGGTCATCGCGCGCTGCAAGACTGCTGATTTCCCCATCGAACATCTCCGGGAGGAACTCGTTTATGTATAAGTTTGTCATCGTGACGGACAGCGAACGGGCCGCAGGTTTCCGGCTCGCGGGGGCGGAGGTGTTCGAAGTAAAAAACGTGGAGGATGCGAAGACTACCATCCCGCCCCTGCTCCACAAGGATGACATCGGGATCGTGGCGGTAAACGAGGAGTACATGCTGGCACTTGATGAAAAACTGATGGACCGGATCGAAAAGATGCACCGCCCGCTTATCATCCCGATCCCCGCAAAGACAAAGGAAGTGGACCGGCGGACCTATATCGAGCGGCTGCTCAAAAAGGCGATTGGGTACAACATCGTCCTAAAGAGGTGATGAAATGATTTCAGGAACAATTTCACGGGTGTCGGGCCCGGTGATTATCGCAAAGGGCATGAAGGGTTCCCGGATGTACGACGTGGTCAATGTCGGGACTGAGGCGCTCCGCGGCGAGATAATCCGGCTCGAAGGGGAGGAGGCGGTCATTCAGGTATACGAGGACACCACGGGCCTCACGCTGGGTGAGAGCGTGGAGAACACCGGGATCCCACTCTCTGTCGAACTGGGTCCCGGTCTCCTCTCCTCGATCTATGATGGTGTCCAGCGCCCCCTCCCGGTTCTCCTCGAAAAAAGCGGGGATTTTATCGGCCGTGGCATCACTGCCCCGGGCCTCGACCGGTCGAAGAAGTGGGAGTTTGTCCCTCACGCAAAGACCGGTGACGAGCTGTCCCCGGGGGACATCCTCGGGACCGTCGCGGAATTCCAGTTCGAGCACCGGGTCCTTGTTCCCCCGAAGGTCTCCGGCAAGGTCACAGAGATCCATGCAGGTACATTCACTGTCGATGAGATCGTCTGCACTCTCGAAGACTCGATCAAACTCACCATGATGCACACATGGCCGGTGCGGATCCCCCGGCCCCACAAAAAGAAGCTCGATCCGGTCCTGCCCCTCATCACCGGGCAACGGGTTTTCGACTGCATGTTCCCGGTGACAAAAGGCGGGACGGCAATGATCCCGGGCGGCTTTGGGACCGGGAAGACCGTCTCCGAGCAGACGCTTGCCAAGTGGTCGGACACCCAGATCGTCGTCTACATCGGGTGTGGGGAACGGGGCAACGAAATGACCGATGTGCTCGCGGAGTTCCCCGAACTCATCGATCCCCGGACAAAACTCCCGCTGATTCAGCGGACGGTCCTCATTGCCAATACCTCGAATATGCCGGTCGCTGCCCGGGAAGCCTCGATCTATACCGGGATCACCATTGCCGAGTACTTCCGGGACATGGGGTATGATGTGGCACTGATGGCAGACTCGACCTCCCGCTGGGGCGAGGCGTTAAGAGAGGTCTCAGGCAGGCTTGAGGAGATGCCGGGTGAGGAAGGCTATCCGGCGTACCTTGCGACCCGGCTCGCGGCGTTCTACGAGCGGGCCGGCCGGGTCATCTGCCTCGGCAACGGGGAGCGAACAGGATCGGTTACGGTTGTCGGGGCGGTCTCACCGCCCGGGGGGGACTTCTCGGAACCGATCACCCAGAACACGCTCCGGGTGGTCGGGACGTTCTGGGCGCTGGATACAAACCTCGCCTACCGCCGGCATTTTCCCTCGGTGAACTGGATCAAGAGTTATTCACTCTACCTTGACAGCATCGCGGAGTGGTACAGCAGGACGATTGCCCCCGACTGGCGGGGACTCCGGGACATGGCGATGTACCTGCTCCAGAAAGAAGTGGAACTGCAGGAGATTGTCCAGCTGGTGGGTCCGGATGCACTTCCCGACAGCGAGAAAGCTATCCTCGAGGTGACACGGATGATCCGCGAGGACTTCCTCCAGCAGAGCGCCTACAGCGATACCGACTCTTTCTGCCCTGTCGAGAAGCAGTACCTGATGCTTAATGTGATCATGTCGTATTACGAGCAGGTGAATCTCGCGATGAACCGGGGAATCAGCCTGCGGCAGATCCAGGCACTCCCGCTGAGGGTGGCCATCGGGAGGATGAAGGAGGCCGGGGATTTGGATGCAATCCGGAACCTGAACCAGGAGATCGGTAGCACGCTGATGGCGCTGGAGGTGGAGAAATGAAGGATTCATCGCTGCTGACAAGGGAATACCGGACCATCGGGTACGTGTCGGGCCCGCTGATCTTCGTCACCGGAGTGAAGGGAGCGTCATTCGGCGAGATCGTGAAGATCACGCTCCATGATGGTGAAGAACGCAACGGGCAGGTGCTCGATATCTCGGAAGACCACGCGGTCGTCCAGGTCTATGAGGGCACCCGGGGGATCGACCTTATTGGAACCACGGTCCGGTTCACCGGTGAGCCCGCCCGGATCCCGGTGTCAAAGGACATGCTGGGCCGGATCTTTTCCGGGGTTGGAAAGGCCCGGGACAACGGCCCCGAGATCATCCCGGAAGCCGTGCGCGATATCGCAGGGATGCCTATCAATCCCTCCGCACGGGACAAGCCTGCTGACTTCATCCAGACCGGCATGTCGGCAATCGATGGCCTCAACACGCTTGTACGGGGGCAGAAGCTGCCCATCTTCTCCGGCTCCGGACTTCCGGCGAGCAAACTTGCAGCCCAGATCGCCCGTCAGGCAAAGGTTTTGGGGGAGGACGAACAGTTTGCCGTCGTGTTCGTGGCGATGGGGATTACCCACAAGGAGGCCTCCTTCTTCATGCAGGACTTTGAGCGGACAGGAGCACTCGACCGCGTGGTCTTCTTCATGAATCTCGCCGACGACCCGACGGTCGAGAGGCTGGCGGCTCCGCGGTGCGGTCTCACGGTCGCAGAATTTCTCGCCTTTACCCACCACCTCCACGTCCTCGTGATCCTGACCGATATGATCAATTATTGCGAGGCCCTGCGCGAGATCTCGACCGCACGCGAAGAGGTACCCGGCCGGCGCGGCTACCCGGGCTATATGTACACCGACCTAGCCTCAATCTACGAACGGGCCGGTCGGCTGAAAGGGAAGAAGGGCTCGATCACCCAGATCCCGATCCTGACGATGCCGGACGATGATATCACCCACCCGGTGCCCGATCTGACGGGCTATATCACCGAAGGCCAGATCGTGCTCTCGCGAGATATCTTCCGGCGCGGTGGTGACCCGCCGGTCGATGCCCTTCCCTGCCTCTCCCGGCTCATGAACCTCGGTATCGGTGCGGGAAAGACCCGTGAGGATCACCGCGGTGTGGCAGACCAGCTGTACGCTTCGTACGCATACGGGCGTGACCTCAGACGGCTCGTCTCTATCGTTGGTGAGGAGGCGCTGACCGACCTTGACCGGAAGTACCTGAAGTTCGCGGATATGTTTGAGCGGCAGTTCATTACGCAGGGCAATGAAGACCGGCCGATCGAAAAGACCCTCTCCATTGCATGGGATCTCTTCAGTACCCTGCCGGAGGACGAGCTGAAGCGGATAAAAAAGGAGCACATCCGGAAATATCACCCGGCGGCACGCGAAGCGGCAGGAACCCCGGAGAGGAGCTGAAAAACGCTATGGAGCAGGTCCGGCCGACAAGGATGGAATTGATGAGGATGAAAGCCCAGATCCGGCTCGCCGAGCAGGGGCGTGACCTTCTGCGGCAGAAAATGGATGCGCTGATCCAGGAGTTCTTTAAGATCTTAAGCACCGTTTCGGAGTCCCGTGACGAGCTGGAGCAGGTTTCCCGGGCGGCAGACCTCGCCCTGATGATCGCAGAGGCCGTCGATGACCCGGTCACGCTGCGGTCCGCATCGTTTTCCACCCGCCGGTCGATCACGGTCGATATCACCGGGAAGAACATCATGGGCGTCCCTGTCCCGGTGATCGAGAAGAAACGTGTCTCGAAGAACATGCTGGAGCGGGGCTACGGGATCATCACCACAAGCGCCCGGATCGATGAGACGGCCGAGCGGTACGAGGTGGAACTGGACCTCCTCATCAAGCTCGCCGAGATCGAGACAGCGATGCGGCGCCTCGGGTCCGAGATCCAGATGAACCGCCGGCGGGTGAATGCGCTTGAACAGATCCTGATCCCGGAGCTGAAAAGCCAGGCAAAGTACATCAAGAACGCGATCGAGGAGCGGGAACGGGAGGACCTGTTCCGGCTCAAGAAGGTCAAGAGTATTATCGAGAAGAAGAAACGGAAGGCGAAGAAGAAGAAAGGATTCTAATCTGTTGATTATTAGTAAATTCTGTTTCCCTGATCTTGCCCGGGATCGCCCGGGAGAAATCATTTGGGGGGGGAGGGGGGTGATCCCCCACCCCCCTGTGCCCTCAATGAGGGATCACCCCCCTACTCACTTGGGATCGTGGCAGGGGGTACCCCCTCTGGTTTGCCGGGTCCGGCAGGGTGCTGTCCCTTACGGTACTTCTCTCTTAAACGGCTTATACGGCATCCCGCCCCCCTCGTAGAACTTCGAGAAAAACTCGACGAGGTGGAGACGTATCGCGTGGATCGAAGGGGAGAACATCGCGAGTCCAACGTTGAGCGCGTGAAGCAGGAGAGCGACAATGATGCCGATGATGGAAAACGCAAACGCACCGCTGAGCCGGTTTGCCACCATTGCGAGGATCACCGAGGCCATGCCAATCGCCATCAGCCTCGAATACGAAAGAATGTTCCCGACCGTGCTCATCACCTCAATCGTGCCGAATATCCCGGCCCCCAGCAGGATAAGGGGCAATGCGATGACGATGAGGACAATCGCCGGGTACATCGCAAACGCCGGCACGGCTTTCGCGAGCATGGCGACAAGGATGATAATCGCGGTGATCATCATCAGCATGCCGGTCTTCTCGTAGAGGTGCTTTTTTTTCTTCGTGATGATCGCGTTCCGGATGCCGATGAACAGACCCAGGAAGACGTGGATGACCCCTATCGTGATCGCTAAAATGAGCATCGGGATCATGGCATCCACGCGGTTCCAGGTGATTCCAAGGACCTGCACCGGGTGGAGCCAGCCCATCGTTTCCCCAATATCTCCGAAGAACTCCCCGAACAGGTACCCGAAGATGATAGTCGGGATCGACGATATGATCAGGATGTTCGCCAGGTTTTTTGCAAACGCGATTGCCTGGTACCGGTGCCGGATCACAAGTGCGAAGGCGAGGATGACGAGGCCATACCCGATGTCCCCGACCATGAGCCCGAAGAAGAGCGGGAAGAAGATGGCGAGTATCGGTGACGGGTCAACTTCCCGGTACCGTGGCGGGGCAACGAGCTGCATGATGAACTCGAAAGGTTTGACCCAAGATGGATTATCGTAGCAGACCGGGGCGTTTTCCATGTCTTTTTCCGTCACGGGTAACTCGTTAACGATTACCCGGTCCACGAATGCATCTTTTAACATGTTCCGGGTCCTTTTCAGGTAGTTCTTCGGGATCCAGCCCATGATGACAAAAGTGTATTCCGATACCCCGAAGTTACGATATGCACCCAGTTCTCCGTGGATTATCTCTAACTGCCTTTTTATGACCACGAGTTCCTGGTACCACGTGTTCGAGAGGGCAAGCAGCTCCGCATCGATCCGGGCGATCTCCTCCTCCGAACGGAGCCGGCTCTCTTCTATCATTGCATACATCTCGTAGAAGGGCCTGCCGGCATACTCCTCCGGGAGCCGCACCTCATTCACGTTCACGGAGTAGATGAAGGTGTGGATCTCCCCGGAATATTTTTTCGGGAAGACCATGATGGCAGCGAGGGTATCGGCATCGACCGAGGTTGCAGTCATCTCGAACCGGTTACCCGTGATGGCGTCGAGTTCTTTTTTTATCAGCCCAAGGACGTCCCGGTGTTCTTGCTGGATAAGGAGGATCGTTACTTCAAAACCTTCGAGGGCCGGCAACTCCTTCTCTAGCGGGTGGATGATATCGAGGACTTTTGCGTACCGGTTTAAGGTCGCGATCGAAAGGGTGAGTTCGGTTTTCTTTGCCGCCAGCTCCCGGGTCGTTGTTTCAAGGGTGTGGATAATCGTCCGGGCCCGTTCAATCAGCTCGGAGTGGGTCTTGTTCTCAAGGGTGGTACGGAGTCCGGCCTGGATAACGGGATCGTCCGCGATGACGGGCAGGGTGGAAAAGATCGCGCTGATCGTGCCGAGGACCCCGGCAACTTCATCAGCCTCGTCCTGCCGGACGCACTCAAGGTGGATCTCACCCTTCGGGATGAGTTCCGAAGCATTTTCGAGATGGATGGTGCCTGCCTCGTACAAAATGTCGACGACGCGGCCCAGCTCCGCTTTTGGCCCGATCACCTGGATGCGTTTCATTGCCTGGAGCATACGCCTCCTCTGCCGGGGGTGCCCGGCATTATTCCATGGTTACGTACCGGATTATCCGCTCCGCTGCCGCAGGGAGGTTCAATTCTCCCTCGCGCGAAGCACGCTTCATTTCCTGTTCTGCCGCGCTTTTAAGAGCCTCGATATCCGCCTCCGTTCTCCCACGCTCATTCCAGTATACCTTTTCGGCGCTCGTTTTTCCTGCCGTGTCCGCGGTGCAGAGCAGGTCTTCG
Source organism: Methanoregula sp. (assembly GCA_049516515.1). GTDB lineage: Archaea > Halobacteriota > Methanomicrobia > Methanomicrobiales > Methanospirillaceae > Methanoregula. The sequence goes on from JBEKTA010000025.1 coordinate 10,817, forward strand.
GCATCGGTCCGGGCAGCAGCAACCATTGACTCCGCCTCAGCCCGGGCCGTGTCGATCTTCTTTGAGAACTCCTGTTCCTTATCCCGGATCTGCTGCAGGAGTGATTTTTCCGGTTCTGCCATGCATCTCCCTCCCTAGAGCCCGTGCTTCTCCTTTAAGATCGAAGTCACCCCGCACGAGGGCTTCTGGCGGGGGCGCACTATGTCATCATCGTGCGAATCGCTCCCGATGAGCCCCTTCGTTTTTGCCGCAGCCTCATCTATCCGCTTCCGGCAGTTCCCGATTGCCGTATTCTGCAGTGTATTGATCGTTTTGAGGAGATCCTGAGTCAATGTCTGCACCACCTGAAGAGGAGATGATCACTTGCACTATACCTCAGAAGATGGATATATACTTTCTTTAGGCCGGGGTCAGGGAGGGCCGTTATCCCCGAAAAAAGGAATCCATTTATCTTTTGGGCGCTTATTCACTGCATGAGGACCCGGCCGTATACCTGTTGCCGGGTATTTTTAAGATGCTCTCCATGGACCTGCTTGCAAACCTCGGGCTGGGGCTCATTTTTATCCTCGTCCTCATCCTCCCGTTCCGGGTGAAGTGCGTCGAGCACAACCTTGAGGTGTTCCTGTTTTCCTGCGGGGTTGTGGCCCTGACGCTCTCCGGCCTGATTGCCATCCCCGGCGAGCAGACCGGCTGGAGCCAGGCTATAGTACAGGAAGCGCTCCTCTCCCCGCTGCATGTCACGAGCCTCTTTGGTATCCCGATTGGTATCGTCCAGATCGTGCTCGTATTCGGCCTTGTGATCTACTTTTTCTACCACCGGCTGCAGTCTGCGATCGTGGGGATGGTCAACCGGCTCTCCCTCTCATGGATCATTTTTCTGCTTATCGTCATCCTCGGTCTTGTATCAAGTATTATCTCCGCCATTCTTGCTGCAATTATCCTTGTCGAGATAGTGAATGCCCTTCCCGTGGTCAAAAAAGCGAAGGTGGAGATCGCGGTGGTGTCCTGTTTCTCCATCGGTCTCGGGGCCGGCCTCACCCCGCTGGGCGAGCCCCTCTCCACGATCGTGGTCTCGAAGCTCTCGGGAGCCCCCTACGATGCCGGGTTCACGTTCCTCTTCGACCGGCTTGGTATTTTTATTATACCTGCCATATTCGTCCTCGGGGTTGTCGGTGTCTTTTTCTTTAGCCGGAGCCATAAAGGCGATGAGAAACTGGAGTGCATGGTCGAGCGTGAAACGATCCAGGAGATCCTGATCCGGGCCGGGAAGGTCTACCTCTTCATCATGGCGCTTGTTTTCCTTGGGGAGGGCTTCAAGCCGCTCATCCTTGAGTTTGTCGTTTCGATCCCATCCGCGGGACTGTACTGGATCAACATCGTCTCCTCAGTGCTTGACAATGCGACGCTTGCCGCAGCGGAGATCAACCCGGTACTCTCGTCCCAGCAGATCACAAGCGCACTCATGGGCCTGTTGATTGCAGGCGGCATGCTGATCCCGGGAAACATCCCCAACATCATCGC
>JBEKTA010000026.1:0-12300 GCA_049516515.1 Methanoregula sp.
CCCATCTATAAGCGACAACACTGTTTTTTTCGTTGCGGGAATCACGCCGGCCGTAACGGCAATATTGCGGGACAGACCCCTGCGGTTGATAACGCGGAGCCGAAAATATCGTGGGGCGCTGTCAGGATTGTCCATCCGCAGATTATGGTACGTGACAATTTTTTTCAGGTCTTCGGGCGCCACAAATGCTGTGATCTTCATTTTATTCACCAGATCTGCGCCCGGATATCCTGAAAGCAGCTCGAACCGGGAGTTGACATGGGAGATCGTCAGATCTTCATCAACGATCACCCCCGCAGTCCCGGTATATTCAAAGATAGTATTCTGCATCACTTCTGTCTGCAGGCGCGCCTGTTCCGCAGTCACGGCGTCCGTAATGTCCCGACCGACCGACTGGTATTCCACAATATTTCCTGTATCATCGTAGATCGCACGGTCAACCCATCGCTGCCACCGCACACTTCCATCCGGGAAGATCACCCGCTGTTCGATCGTTCCCACCGGCTTTTCCAGTGTCAGGGATTCAAGCATCGTTTTTATCCGCCTGCCGTCTTCTTCGGGCACGACCGGCCGGAAATGGTGGCCGATAATATCTTCGCGGCGCTTGTCAAAATACCGGCAGTATGCATCATTCACGAAGACATGGGTGCCACCCGGCAGGAACCGGCAGATAAACTCTGTCTGGTCTTCGACCACATTACGGTACCGCTCTTCGCTCTCCAAAAGCGCCTGTTCCGCAGTCATGACGTCTGTGATGTCCCGGCCGACCGACTGGTATTCCACAATATTTCCTGCATCGTCAAAGATCGCACGGTCTGCCCACCGCTGCCACCGCACACTTCCGTCCGGGAAGATCACCCGCTGACGGATGAAACTCGCCGGGTTATCCGGCGTAAGTGCGGAGAGCATCTTCTTTATTTTCAGGCCGTCCTCTGCGGGCACGACCGGCCGGAAATGGTGGCCGATGATATCCTCACGGCGCTTGCCAAAATACCGGCAGTACGCATCATTCACAAACACGTGAGTACCATCCGGTAAAAACCGGCAGATGAACTCTGTCTGGTCTTCGACCACATTGCGGTACCGCTCTTCGCTCTCCCGCAGGGCCTGCTCAGCCCGTTTGAAATGCGTGATGTCGCGGATGGATTCAATCGCCCCTGTAAGAACGCCATCCTTTGAGTAGAGGGGGGATGCGGTAAACCACAGGTACATCTCCTTTTCCCCCCGCATCCGGGGAACATAGGCTTCCGAAAACAGCGTATCCCCCGCCCGTTTTACAGAGTAATAATTCTCTGCCGCGAAGGTCTCGTCAAAATGATGGATGAGATTGATGAGAATCGGCCGTTTCTTTCCATAGAACGGCAGTGCGTAACAGTAATCACCATTACCCAGGATCTCACTTTTTTGTATACCGGTCATGGTCTCGATCGCCTTGTTCCAGGATATTACGTTCCCTAGGGTATCGATGGCGAATGTTGCGTCCGGCAAAAAATCAATGATGCTGGAAAGGGCCTGCTGCGATTCTGCAAGCGCCTTTTCGGTTCTCCGCTGCTCGACAGCAGCACTGATCTTGCGGTACAGCTCGGCGAACTGCGGTTCGGGTTGCCCTCCTTTCTGGAGATAAAAGTCAGCGCCGTTGTTGAAGGCCTCTATGACTACATCCTCCCGTCCTTTTCCGGTGAAAATGATAAACGGGAGCCGGGGATATCGTTCCCGGAGGATCTTTAGGAAGGCGAGCCCGTCCATTCCCGGCATCTGGTAATCCGAGATGACGGCATCATAGGCCCGGGTGGCAAGGAGGTCCAGTGCATCCTGTGCAGACTGGATGGTATCAACGGTACACCGGTGCCTGAGTTCAAGGAACTGTTTTCCTATATCAAGGAGTGACGGCTCATCATCAACATACAGGACGGAAATTGGTGCAGGAGTGGTCATCAAAGGCACTCGTCTTTTTAATCTATCGCTGGTTATCCGGAGACTTTAATAATGTAACGATACTGTTTATCCTGCAGTGTCGGGGTTACACGGGAGAGATCATCCTGTTTTTTTTATTGTTAACGGGTGCAGGCCGATTCCGCACCAGATCAGCCGGTAAAAATGAGATTTCGCACCCGCCCGGTTTTTACAAAAACACATATCAGAGTCCGGGAGCGATGTACCACTACACATGAACGGTACGTCACGGTATCCTGAGATCGATCTTCTCCGGGGTATTGCCATTGTGATGATGATCGTCTTTCATTCCCTTTTTGATCTCGCATTCTTCCGGCTCATGCCGATCGATGTTTCCGATGGTTTCTGGCGGTATTTTGCGTATGCCACGGCTTCGCTCTTCCTGCTCGTCGTTGGCATATCGCTTGCGATCAGCCATGCCCGTGCCGTATCTCACCTTCACGGACGGGCACTGACGGTCAAATATCTGGTGCGGGGCGCCGGGATATTCTGCTGCGGGCTCTTGGTAACTATTGCAACGTGGTGGTACCTGCAGGAAGGATTTGTCATCTTCGGTATCCTCCACCTGATAGGGGTCGCGGTCATGCTCTCGCCGCTCTTTTTCCGGTTCCGCACGTGGAACGCGGTGATCGGGATCGTCTTTATTATTCTGGGATGGATCCTTGCGACCATCCCCGGCCCGCTGGGACTTCTGGTCTTTGGCATCCACCCGCTCACGTTCTGGAGCGTCGATTATACACCGATTTTCCCGTGGATGGGACTCGTGCTGATCGGGATGGCAACCGGTGAATTTGCCTATCCCGGGGGAGAGCGGCGGTGGGCACTCCCGGAACTTCCCGAACGAACGATCGCACCGGTCACCTTCCTTGGCCGGCACTCGCTCGTGATCTACCTCGTGCACCAGCCGGTGATCCTCCTTATTCTGTACCTGGCAACCGGTGCTCCCATTCTCTAATGGCCTCGCAGGTCCTGACTGTTTTCAGATTTTGCCAGAAAACCTGATACAATCATTTATATTCAGTCATAGAAGATCTCCCCTTATCAGGGATCCAGCTGTTTATGCTATGCGGGGCACGGGCAGATGGCGGCCTAGTATCTTTTCAAAAGACACGATAACCAGCCAAACTGCATCTGCACAAACGGTGGTGAAAGATCATGAATCTGAGACAACCCAATGCAAATGAAGCAACAGGTACCGTCAACCGGTCCCGGAGCGTCGTTCCGTGTTCCGGCATCTGTACCCGGTGCATGGACGGATGTAAAGGCGCTTGCGAGAGCTGGCTCTCGTCATTCAGGGGAAGGGAGGTCCTGTATCCCGGCCCGTTTGGCGGGATCACCGCAGGGGCAGACAAAAACTATCCTATTGACTATTCCCATCTTAACATCCAGGGATACGCTGTCGGCGCAAAAGGCCTGCCTGAGGGTACCGATGCCAGTTCCGATACAGCGGTTTTCTCAGCCGTAGATACCGAGACCGGGTACGGCTGGGACAGGAAAGTAAAGATGCGCCTCCCGATCTTTACCGGGGCGCTCGGGTCAACGGAGATCGCACGGGTCAACTGGGAACATTTCGCGGTCGGCGCCGCCATTGCCGGTATCACGCTTGTCTGCGGTGAGAACGTCTGTGGTATTGATCCGGGACTGAAACTCGATGCAAAAGGCACGATCATCGAGTCCCCCGAGATGGACCGGCGGATCACCACCTACCAGAAATTCAACGAAGGCTACGGGGAAATTCTTGTCCAGATGAACATCGAAGATACCCGGCTCGGGGTCGCGGAGTACGTGTCCTCAAAGCACAACCTCGACACCATCGAGATCAAGTGGGGCCAGGGCGCAAAATGCATCGGCGGCGAGATCAAGGTCACCTCGCTCGAACGGGCCATCGAACTTAAAAACCGGGGCTATATCGTGCTCCCCGATCCGACCTTAAAGGAGAACCAGGCCGCATTCAGGGCCGGTGCGATCAAGGAATTCGAACGCCACTCGCGTCTCGGTTTTGTCACAAAGGAAGGATTTCTGGAAGAGATCGACCGGCTCCGTGAGATTGGCTTTTCACGTGTCACATTAAAGACCGGCGCGTACTCCATGGTCGAGCTCGCGATGGCGCTGCGCTATGGTTCCGAGGCAAAGATCGACCTTCTCACCATTGACGGCGCTCCCGGGGGGACCGGCATGAGCCCGTGGCCGATGATGAACGAATGGGGGATCCCGACGTTCTACCTCCAGTCTCTCGCATACGAGTTCTGCCAGAAACTGGAAAAGAAAGGTATGCGGGTACCGGACCTCGCGATGGCCGGCGGGTTTTCGGATGAGCCCGGTGTCTTCAAGGCGCTCGCTATGGGAAGCCCGTATTTCAAGGCAGTCTGCATGGGCAGGGGCCTGATGATCCCCGGCATGGTGGGTAAAAACATCGAAAAATGGCTGCAGGCCGGCGACCTGCCCAAGTCAGTCTCTAAATACGGTAGCACAATCGAGGAGATCTTCGTCTGTTACGAGGAACTCAAAGAAAAATACGGCCCGCGGATCAGGGAGATCCCGATGGGGGCGGTAGGCATCTACACCTATGCGCAGAAATTCAGGACCGGCCTCCAGCAGCTCATGGCGGGCAGCCGTAACTTCCGGCTTTCAACCATTTCACGGAACGACCTGATGGCACTCACGGAGGACGCATCCGCCGTCTCCGGTATCCCGCACGTCATGGAAGCACGGCATGACGAGGCCATTGCCACACTGCTGGATTAGACCCGCCATATACGGGTAAACGATCACAATGATGCAGGGCAGAGAAAATCCGAGGCCCCATCCCCGGCCGTACCCTTATTTTTTTGACATATCCCTGATGCTGAATGTGTTGAGTATCTCTAATGAGAGTTTGGTCCCAAGCGAGGGCTGAAGGAATTCGATCCACAAAAAGAATCCCACCCGGGCCGGGGTTGGTCGCTCGAACCGGAAGTGGCCCTCCTTTGTCTGCACCATCTTGAGGTACTCCTTTTTCTGCCGGGACCGAAGGTAGATAATCAGTTCGAAGCCGGGGAGATCGGTGGCGATGATCGCTTTTGAGAAATACTGGAAAAACTCCGCGTATCCAATACGTTTGCCCTTGACCACGAGGCCATACTGGTCACAGACTGCCTTTACGGCATGCGGGTAGAGCGCCCCGTACAGGATCTTTTTTACGAGTGCTTCCGTGTCGGTTGCAGGTTCCGCATTCTTCCTTCCCCGGCCATGCGTGATCTCGGAAAAGATCCGGTTCCTGAACTCGTCATGGTAAAGCCGGTAGTCAATCGGGTGTTTGACCGGGATATCGGTGGCACGGATCAGCTTGGGGTGGTTGGTGGGTTTTGTGTACAGGATCCGGGGCCGGTAATGCTTGACGAGCGCCTTGATCTGCTCGCAGGAACTGGTGTGGATAATGGCATTATCCGGATCCTTTGCGAGCCTTTTTACAACGGAGTAGTTGGAGATGTCAAAGGATGAGATGAGAAGGAATGAAACATGATCCTGACCGTACAGATACCCGAGCAGCCGTTTTTTGAATGCAATCTCGATCTCGAATTCTTTTAAGTCTGCCGGGGATGTCACCACCTCGCCGAATGCGACGTTACCGTTGGTATCCACGAGGATCAAATCAAATTCCGCAAGGTCCTGCCCGTTTCCCCGGAACGTGATGTCCCCATATTTCGAGTAAAAGATCCCGTTCTGTCCCAGGCAGGCCGGTGCACCGGCGCGTGGTGCGTCCGCCCCTTTGCGGGCGATGTACCTGATGCAGTCGGATTTCTGTGAGATCTCGAGGAACATCTCGTAGACGATCGCCTCGAACCAGCGCCCTTCTGCCGTCCGCATGGGTTCGATATCAGGGGAAAAAAGTTTTTTGCGCTCCATTGTGTTCATGTGTCGCGTGGCGTTGAGCGCTATCGCCGCAGTGGGCTTAAAATTTTTAAAATTTGAATTCAGCCACGGAATCATGATTGCTTGCTCTAGTTTTTTGAGCGGCATGGTAAATAAGAATCTGCATTGGGTATCCCGGTTGACCCGGGTCAATCAGGGGCGGGGCTAAGCATATATATAAGAGAAATATATTTCCGCCATATCCTCAGGTTTTACCAGAACCACGGGATACAATTTGGGAGGGGGTAAACATCGATGACAACAAACAGTATGAATACCGACAGGGAGTCGCTGCCGCGGTACGCCATGCCGGATGGATCCGAACCTGAATACGTGGCGATCCTCGAACAGATCCAGTACCAGCGTAAATCGATGATCGGTTCAGCGTTCTTTTATATCCGTACCGGAGCGGCAGAAGAATTCTGCCTGTGCAGGATCATTCTCGGCGGCGGGAAGATATTTTTCCATGAGGTTGTCGATCACCGGAAGTACGGGATATCTGATGAGGATATGCAGGATGCAGCAAAATACGACACGGGCATCTTTACTCTGCCGGGGCATATTCACATCTCACCGCACATCGAAAAAAAACTCCGCGCACTTCTGGATGCGGAATAACAAAATCCGGCCCGTAATTTTAGACCGGAAAAGAGATGTGGCTGGTTGAAACGTTTTTTAAACAGGAGCGGGGGTGGAGGATCCCGCTATCCTGAATTGTAGATTGCTGCATCTGTTGGACGGTAGATTTGCGGTTAATTGTTTTTATGACTCCACATCACCGGTCCTGATCCGTATGGATTTCTCGACCGGCAGGATGAAGATCTTTCCATCGCCGATCTTTCCGGTTCGTGCGGCCCCACTCAGGGTGGCGATCAGATCATCGACATCCTTGTCGTGGATAACGATCTCGAGCTTGACTTTTGGCAGGAGGTCGACAACCATCTTGCCTCCGCGGTACTCAAGGGAGATTCCTTTCTGAGCGCCCCGGCCTTTGACTTCGGTGATCGTCATGCCGACATAGCCTTTATCTTCAAGCGCTTTTTTCACGAACTCAAATCGTTCAGGTTTGATGACTGCAATTATCATTTTCATAGTAATCACCCGGTTATCCTGAAGCCCGTTCCCCATGCTGGGAGATATCGAGCCCGACATATTCTTCTTCTTCGGTCACACGCAGTCCTATCGTTTTGTCCACGATGATGGCCAGTATATACGTGACCACAAATGCGTAGATGACTGCTGATCCTGCCCCGACAACCTGGGCGATGAACTGGTGGACATTGCCCTCCAGGAGACCCGAGGCGCCGTTTACTGCTGCGGATGCAAAAATACCGGTTGCGAGTGCTCCCCACAGGCCACCCATACCGTGGACTGCCCATGCATCAAGACTCTCATCAATACCTTTGCCCTGCCGCCAGAGCATGATCCCGTAGCACATGACACCGGCAACTGCACCGATCACAATCGAAGCCATCGGGGTTACATACCCGGCAGCCGGCGTGATGGCGACAAGTCCCGCCACTGCACCACTGATGAAACCAAGCGAGCTCGGCTTGCCGCCGTGTGCCCATGAGACCAAAAGCCAGGTCATTGCAGCGGCTGCTGTCGCCGTGTTGGTGGTGACAAAGGCATTAACTGCAAGGCCGTTTGCTGCAACAGCGCTTCCCGCGTTGAACCCGAACCAGCCGAACCAGAGGAGTACGGCACCAAGGATTGACCACGGGATATTAGCCGGTTCCATTGCATACTTACCATACCCGACGCGTTTCCCTATTACAAGCGCCAGTGCAAGAGCTGCAAACCCTGAACTGATGTGCACGACTGTGCCGCCCGCAAAATCGATCGAGCCGAACTGTGCAGTCCAGCCGCCACCCCATACCCAGTGGGCGAGAGGATCGTAGACAATCGTGGTCCAGAGCAGTGCAAAGACAAGGTATGCACTGAACTTGATGCGCTCGGCAAAACCGGACGTGACGATTGCCATGGTGACTGTCGCAAACACGAGCTGGAATACCATGTACAACATTCCCGGAATGAGTGTGCTGTACGGGCCGGGATCGCTCATACTCACGCCGTTCAGGCCCAGGTTGCTCAGGTTGCCGACAAAGCCACCCACGTCAGGGCCGAATGCAAGGCTGTACCCGATCAGCACCCACTGGATGCTCACGAGGGCAAAGGCCACGAATGACAGCGTGATCATGTCAATGAAGTTTTTCTTCCGTACAAGACCGCCATAGAAGAACCCGACTCCCGGCGTCATGATCATGACGAGGGCCGTTGAGGCGAGTACCCATGCAATTGCTCCAGAATCCATAACCATTTTTATTCACCTGATGAAATCAATGCTGATTTTATGTCGAGGCCCGTATACTTTTTTTGTTATACGGGCAGACACAGGATCCTTCCCCCGGAACCGTACTATGCACGAAAGACCAGTAAGCTGTTCCGGAGAGAAAGTCCGGTTGCCGGTATGAGATCTGGTTTTTCTGCATCATCCGCGTTCAGGTCCTGAATTAACCAATTGTTTACTGAAATTGTAGGAAGGAAGTTCTATTCCTACACATATAAATTTTATTGTTTTGCCATCACTCCCCGGAGGATCAGAAAAAAGTATATTTTACCGATTTGCTGACAGGAAAAAACGCGGAATGGCAACAAACCGGAAACCTGACGAGAAGCAAATAATCCCGATCAAAAATGTGTAAAAAAGTGAAGATATGTGGGATCTCTTACGCCCGCTCGCCATGATGGCAGATGTCAAGCCCGACGTATTCCTCATCGGGCGTAACCCGCAGACCCATACACCGGTCGACGATCACCGCAATCACGTATGTCATAACAAACGCATAGATCACCGCTGCAAACGCACCCAGCGCATTTACGAGGAACTGGTGGACATTCCCTTCGAAGAGTCCGGAGAATCCGGCGACTGCCGCTGCTGCAAACAGACCGGTAGCAAGCGTTCCCCAAAGACCACCCATACCGTGGATTGCCCACGCATCAAGGCTCTCATCGAGTTGTTTACGGATACGTACAAGCATCATCACAAAGCAGAGCACACCGGCAACGGCACCGATAAGAATTGCCACAAGCGGGCTGACAAAACCGGCCGCCGGGGTGATCGCCACCATCCCGGCGATTGCACCGCTTACCATACCAAGGGAACTGGGCTTGCCGTGGTACCAGCTCGCAAACATCCAGGCAAGGGCACCGGCTGCCGCCGCCGTGTTCGTATTCACAAATGCAGTAACTGCGCTCGCGTTTACTGCAAGGGCGCTTCCCGCATTAAACCCGAACCACCCGAACCAGAGCAGGGCCGCCCCTAAAAGTGCAATCGGGATGTTGTGCGGCTCGAGCGAGTACTCGCCAAATCCCGCCCTTTTCCCGATCACAAGCGCCAGCGCAAGTGCGGCAAATCCCGAGCAGATCTCCACAACCGTCCCTCCTGCAAAATCGATCAGTCCCATCTGCTGCGCCCAGCCGCCACCCCACGCCCAGTGTGCAAGCGGGCAGTACACAACGGTCAGCCAGATGAGGGCAAACACGATAAATGACGTCAGTTTGACCCTTTCTGCGACTGCAGAAGTCACGATGGTCAGCGTAACTGATGCAAAGAAGAGCTGGAAGACCATGTAGACCAGCGGGGGGTAAGCTGCAGTGCCTGCATTGGCACTCACCCCGGCAAGCCCCAGGTACTGAAGACTGCCGATAAATCCACCTATATCAGATCCAAACGCAAGCGAGTACCCGACAATGATCCACTGGATGCTCGTGAGCGCGAGCACCAGAAACGAGAGGGCAATCATCGAGATAAAATTCTTCTTTCTGACAAGTCCGCCATAAAAGAACCCGACTCCCGGGGTCATCAGCATGACCAGAAGCGCTGAGACCATGAGCCAGGTTGTAACACCGGTATCCAGAGCCATAATTTCCTCCTGTAACTGATAGATGGGACTTTTTTAGTCCGCCGCCACTCTGGCTCCCGGAGGGTACAGGTGACCCTGCCCGCAGAATAACGGGCAGATTCACCTGTCCGGCATGTCCGTTGCCGTAATACCCTCAGGTAGTAAAGTCAGAGCGACGTTAAGGTCAGTTACCGGATAAAAAGTCCAGCCTGAACCAGGTATATGATAAAAAAATTTATGCGATTAATAGGTCGCGAGGTACCGGTCCAGTTCCCACGGGTGAACCGTGAGACGGAATGCATCGGTCTCTGCTTCTGCAATAGTCGATAAGGTTTCGAGGATGTGCGGGCCGAGCGCGTCGCAGAGTACCTGGTCTTTTACCAGGTACTGCTGGGATTCGGCAAGGCTGCCCGGCAGCATATCGATCTTCATCTTCTTGCGCTCTTTTGCGCTCAGGTGGTAGATGTTGGCATTGGTCGCATCAGGCGGCATGATCTTGTTTTTCACACCATCAAGACCTGCGGCGAGCATGCAGGCGAACGTAAGATACGGGTTGCACATCGGGTCAGGGCTGCGGAACTCGGCACGGGTGCTGTTCCCGCGGGCGGCCGGTACCCGGATCAGGGCGGATCGATTCGTGGTACTCCACGAGATGTAGCAGGGAGCCTCGTAGCCGGGGACAAGACGCCGGTAAGAGTTGATCGTCGGGTTTGCGACACGGGTGATTGCCTTTGCGTGCTTCAAGAGACCGCCAATGTAGTAGAGTGCGGTGTCGGAAAGGCCATCCTTTGCATTTGCATCATAGAACGCATTCTTGCCGTTCTTTGCAAGCGACCCGTGGGTGTGCATGCCGCTCCCGTTGATACCGGCGAGAGGCTTTGCCATAAACGATGCGTGCAGGCCGTACTTGAGCGCAATGGCCTTGGTCGCAAACTTAAATGTCATGACCCGGTCTGCGGTCGTGACTGCATCCGCATACTTGAAATCGATCTCGTGCTGGCTTGCCGCCACTTCGTGATGGGACATCTCGATCTCAAAGCCCATGCTCGTAAGCGAGAGCACAATCTCACGGCGCACGTCTTCTGCCTTGTCCTGGGGTGCCAGATCGAAATAACAGCCCTGGTCCACGAACTGCGTGGTCGGTTTGCCGTCAACCATGTTGAACAGGAAAAATTCGAGCTCGGGGCCGGTGTTGAAGGTATATCCCATCTTTGCTGCTTCGGCCATGACCTTCTTTAACACGTACCGGGGGTCGCCCTCCCGGTGACGGGGCCTTGCCAAGTCCGGGCGCTCGAGGCAGTTGGCCAGCTTGCCCAGGTCGTTGCCGGTGAGGATGGCGCTCCTCTTCAGTGGCTCCGGCAGGCTGTCGAAGCCGATGGGGTTGCCCACGGGCTTGGGCAGTTCGAACAGGGCCGGGCCGTGGGCCCGGGTGTAGAAGGATCCGCCGTTGCGGCCCACCAGGTCCAGCCGGTCCGGATGCAGGGCGCCGTCCACCCAGCAGTCCTCCCGGGCGTGGAAGGCCACCACTTCGCCCACCAGCATCAGGCCGGAGCCCGGGCCGCTGCCCAGCTCCACCACCTGGAACAGGCGGCATTCCATCTGGAACGGCGACTCCGCCACCAGGTCGGGCTTCACCCGCAGGGCCGGCCGGGGGGTGAGCCCGGCCTTGATGAACTCGTCCACCGCCTCGGGGTACTCGGCGCTGGCGATGTTGATCTGCTCGACCATGGCGTGGCTCACCGCGGCGATGACGAACTCCCGGGTGGCCACCGCGTTGAGGTAGGTGTGCTTCACGGACCCGTCCCGGGCCCGCCGGTTGGGCGCGAAGGCCACCATGGGCGGATTGGAGCCGAAGGCGTTGAAGAAGCTGAACGGGGCCAGGTTGCGGACCCCGCCGGGGGAGATGGTGCTGGCCAGGGCGATGGGCCGGGGGCCCACCCCGCCGGTGAGCAGGGCCCCGGTCTGGACCGGGTCCAATTGCTCCGGGAAAAGGGTCCTGAACGCCATGGTTCCTCCGCTGAAAGCGGCCAGCGCAGCGTGGCCAGTTCGTTTAATGGTAACGGACGGCCGCGCACTTAGGTCCCCTGCGGGGCCCTATGCACGACGATGCCAACACCTGGAGCCACATCAAGTGGCTCCAGGATTGGACGGCCGCGGCCCCCGGGCCACCAGGGTCTCCGGCAGCGGGATGCCCGCGCCCCGCACCACGGTGTTCACCAGCCGGCCCAGGCCCTCCACTTCCATGACCACCTCGTCCCCCTCCCGCAGCCAGAGTTCGTCGGTCACCTTGGACCCGTTGAGCTCCAGCAGGCAGCCGGTGCCCACGGTGCCGCTGCCCACCAGATATTGTTCGGGTGAGCCGTGGGCCGGGTTCCAGGCGGGATTGGTGGGACAGATGCAGCCCGTGCCCACGCTGAGTTCAATGCTCTTCGCGGCGGCGTAATCCCGCACCTCGTGCAGATGCCCAGCCTCGACCGACTCGAAATCGTCGGGAATCGATAGCTGCACCGCATCGAGGTTTAGCGAGGCCGCATATTCGATGTGCTGGCGG
>JBEKTA010000027.1:0-12083 GCA_049516515.1 Methanoregula sp.
AACCGATCATCCTCCGGCACCACGCCGATGCGGATGGTATCTGCTCGGCAGTCGCGATCGAGCAGGCGGTCGTCTCGCTCATCAAGGAGTCAGGCGGGGACTTTGATGCAGACTACTATCTTTTCAAGCGTGCCCCGTCAAAAGCTCCCTTCTACGAGATCGAGGATATCACCCGGGACCTTGACTTCGCGCTCAAGGACCACGCCAGGTTCGGCCAGAAGATGCCCCTTGTCATCCTCACCGACAACGGCTCGACCGAAGAGGATGAAGCGTCCTACAAGATCGCAAGTGTCTACGACATCCCCTTTGTCGTTATCGACCACCACCACCCGGATGCGACCATCGACAAGTACCTGGTCGGGCACGTCAACCCGTACCACGTGGGCGGGGACTTCGGGGTCACGGCAGGGATGCTCGGTACCGAGGTCGCAAGGCTCATCAACCCAAAGGTCGAGCCCCTCATCAGACACCTCCCGGCGATTGCCGGTGTCGGGGACCGGAGCGAGGCGCCCGAGCGGGCCCTCTATCTCGCGCTCGTCCGCGAAGAGTATTCAGAACAGGCCTGCAAGGATATCGCGCTCGCGCTCGATTACGAGCAGTTCTGGCTCCGGTTCAACGATGGCAGGGAGATCGTCAAGGATATCCTTAACCTTCTCGGGAACAGGGAGCGCCACACAAAACTGGTCGGCCTCCTTGTCGAAGGTGCGAATACGATGATCGAGGACCAGATGAGCGCCTGCATGCCGCACGTCGTCGCCCGCGTCCTCCCTAACGCTGCACACCTTTTCCTGATCGATGTGGAGATCCATGCCCACAAGTTCACCTTCCCGCCGCCCGGCAAGACCTCCGGCGAGGTGCACGACCTGCTCTGCAGACAGAACAAGGGAAAACCGGTCGTCACGATCGGTTTTGGCCCGGACTTTGCCGTGCTGCGCTCCAAGGGCGTGCATATGAATATCCCCCGTATGGTCCGTGACCTGCACAACGAGATCCCCGGCGGCGGAATATCCGGCGGCGGACACCTCGTTGTCGGCAGCATCAAGTTCGTGGAAGGGATGCGTGAAGTTGTCCTTGAAGCCCTGATAAAAAAGATCGGCGAGGCACCAGTACAAGAGTAACATCCCGCACCCATTTTTTCACGGTCAAAGATGATCAAATGCCCGGAATCAGGAAATCTGTGAAGATTTCGGCCGGATAAAATTCAGCCGAGAATCTAGCCGAATTAAATAGTTTCTGGTCAGAATCAGGCCGTTGTTGCCTAAATAGGCATGAATTTAACCCGCACCATCCGTTATATATATATAGAAGTTGATCCATATGAATTCCTAATGCTGAGGCGAAACATGTCAACAGGCAAGAAGATACGAGAGAAGTACAACGAAACCCAGCACAAAATTGTTTCCTATCTCAACTCTGGTATAACCAAGGGTAAACACTACTTCAAGTCCAAATACATTGCAAAGGACCTGGGGTTATCACCAAAGGAAGTGGGAACCAATATGGCAATCCTTGCCGATATGTGCAAGGAGTTGTCCATCATCCGGTGGAGTTATTCGAACAGCACGACGTGGATGGTCACGCCCCGTGCCCTGTAAATTTTTTAATCATCACCTCCTTCTTTTATTATGCCAACATTAGAGTTTGAATCGTCCATTGACTTTGTCGCGGACATCAACGAAAAAAAGGACTGCCTGATGTCACAGGATCCGACACAGGACAATCCCGGTGTCCTCTGGTTCAACATCGACATCCCGAAAGGACACCGGTTCAAAGCCGGCGACCGCGTCCGGGTGATCGTGGAAAAGATCGAGTGAAAAAAATTTCGAGATAAAGGGCCTGCCTGTCCATTATTCATCCGGCGGCCCGCGGCATTGTACGACCGGGGAAGGGTCAGGTGCCTGAACGGTCTTTTTCATAGATCCGCTGCGGCGTCTCCAGGCTGATCCGGAATGAATCGACAGATGTCGTGCTGATGATCATATACATTCCCGGACCCGAGGCCCGGACGACCTTATACATGGTACCGGGATACTGGATCTCGGCACCCTGCAGGATGTTTCCCTTTGCATCGCAGAGCACCATGCGGAACATTGAATACTGGGGCTGCCGGTCCGCAGTGACGCTGATATTGAGCACCCAGACCTCGTAGGGTACCGAAAATGCCTGAGTGATGCCGCCCCGGGATTCCTCAACATAGGCAAAGGGAATGCTGGGGGACGCGTCACGCAGGGGAATATCAGAGGCACCAAAGGTGTCCATGTTCGCGGGCAGGTGTACAACCGGGTACGAGAACGGGGTCGTCGAATAAACAATCCGGTACGGTGCATCCGGGGGCCTGGGAGTCTGGTTCACCCAGGGAGTCTCGGTGGGCGGCACGGTTACGACGGTAACCTGCGGCGTAGGCACTTCGGTTGCCAGCGCAGGAGAATTGTTCCCGGGAAACGACAGTGACGGGACTTTTGAAAGCGCGCCGGGGTTTGCGATCACGGCAATGAGCAGGATGACCACAAATCCGCCCACAAATGTGTAGAGATCCCCTTTGTCCACACGTACTACTGGAGTGTCGCATATAAAAATCGTGATGTTCTGTTACTACGACCACAGGGATGATTTTTTTTTAGTTCACCCGTTATCGGTCCATGAAGACAGGGAGTACCCTGTTTTTTATTGACTCCGGTTCCCCGGGGATTTGCCGGGATCACGGGGTTGGAAATACTTTAGTATCAGCTTGATACATAATGATGAATATGGAAGTTCCCGGCCTGCGGACATGGGTCATTTTTTACCTGATCTCGTTTGTTGTCCTTCTCTGGGCCGCATTTCTTACTGTGAACGGCACGATGCTCTGGGTCAGCCTGATGCTCGTGATAATTGTCGTGGGTATCAACTTTGTCACGGTCTATAACCAGATAAAACTCCAGATGTCAAGAAAAGCAATCCAGTCAGCACTGACAAAAAATATCGGGAAAGATTCCCAGAATGAACCGGACGACCGGCCGCAGCACTAAAACTGATAAAAAAGAGTTTAACTTTTTTTGGTATAGATCTTCTGGATAGAATTGACCGGGGTAAACAGCCCTTCCACTTCGCGGCCGAGGTATTCGGTTTTACCCATCACATAATACCCACCGGGCACGAGCGCCGCATGAAATGTCCGTGCGAGCTCCTCTTTCTGTTTTTCCGTAAAGTAAATGGTCACATTCCGGCAGCTGATCATGTCAAGGAACCGGGAGATCGGCTGGCCGCTCATGAGATCATTCGGACGGAACCTGATCAGGTCCTGGAGGTGAGGTTTTACCTGGTAATTCCCGTCCGGCAGTTTGGTAAAGTGGCGGTGGATCTGCGAATCGCTCAGTTTCCCCATCGATTTTTCCGGGTAGATCCCCTCTTTTGCTTTTTTCAGCACGACCTCGTCGATATCGGTTGCAAAGATCTGGCCGGACAGGGTCTTGTCGGCGGCCATGATATCAAAGAGGATCATGGCCAGGGAATACGGCTCTTCTCCCGTTGAGCAGCCGGCGCACCAGATGCGGATCGTCTTTCTGCCACGGAAGAGGGCGGGCATGACCTCCTTTCTGATGAGATCATAGACATCTGCATCCCGGAAGAATTCGGTCACGTTGATAGTGAGCGCATTTCTTAAAAGTTCAAGTTCCGGCTCATGTTCATGGAGGTACCTGAGATACTCCCCGAACGTTGCAGTACCTGTCGACCGCATGCGGGAGAGAAGACGCCGCTTGATATAATCCTCCTTGTAATTGGAACACTGGATCTTAAGGATCTGCGCGATATACCGCTTCAGGGCTGAAAAACCGTCATCTGTTGGTATTGTCATGAAAAACTCCTGCCCACGGATAAAGGAATGAAAGGATGAAGAAAAAAGGTGGCAAAACCGAAAAAACCCGGTGAATGTCCCCGCTCCCCGTCACCCTCATCAGGTGTGGAATCCCCCCATCATCCCGCGGCAGCGCTCTGCGAGGGTTGAGAGTTCCGCGGAGGCACTCGCGATCTCCTCGGTCGATGCGCTTGTCTCCTCGGCAAGCGCTGCCATGTCCTCCATGCGCTGCTGGTTGTCCCCGGTAGTTATCCTGACCGATTCGATACCTGACATCAGGCCGGACGTGGCCTGGGCCTGGCTCTCGGTTGCTTTCGTGATCTCGGTGACTCCCTGAGAGACCACGTTTGCCTCGGAGATGATCATGCCGAGCGACTCGACCGTCATGTTCACGCTCTCGATCCCGGCTTTGATCTCCATAAATGAGTTCTGGATGGACGAGGCCGTTACCTCGCTCTTTGACTGGATGGATTTTATCAGGGTCTCGATCTGGCTGCTCGCCTTTTTGGACTCCCCGGCAAGGTTTTTCACCTCTCCTGCAACCACGGCAAACCCGCGCCCGTGCTCTCCGGCCCGCGCCGCTTCGATCGCAGCATTTAAGGCGAGCAGGTTGGTCTGGTTTGCGATGTCGGTGATCAGGTTGACAATCTTTGAGATCTGGCGCATCTGCTCATTTAAGGCCGTAATATCATCGACGCTCTGCTGGGAAATCTTCTCGACGGCCTGCATCTTGTCAGTCGCCGTCTTGCCGACACCGGCGGCGCGGACACCTTCCTGTGCTGCCTTCTCCGCATGCGTCATGACATCATGGGACGTGCTCGCGATCTCCTCGATCGAAGCCGAGATATCGGATATAACCCCGGATATTTTCTCGACACTGGCAAGCTCCATCCTTGCATTGTCCGTTGATTTCTGTGAGGAGATCGCCACCTGTTCGGTCGCCTTTGCGATCTCGTCAGTACTCCGGATGGTGTCCTGGAGGGTGACATCAAGTTTCCGGATGGCCTCGGTAAGTTCGACAATAACCGTCCGGATCGCCACAACGGATGAATTATAATCTTTCTTAAGCCGCACGAGGGGATCAGCATCGTCGATGCTGAGCTGGTAGGTGAGATCCCCGCCGGCAATCTTTGCAAGGCCGGTCTGGAGTTCCGATGCGCTTGCAGACAGGAGCTCCGCACCGGCCTTTGCCTCGTCCATCATCTCCTGGATCTTCTTTTCCTGTTCGCGCCGGGCGGTCATATCCACGTAAACGCACAGGATCGTGGAAAGGTTCTGCTGTGCATCCAGCATGGGGATGCCGTACTGATCGAGAATGCGGACGCCGGTCGGGAACTCGATCGTGATCTCCCCGAAACTCCGTTTCTTCTCGTTGAGTACTTTTTTAAGCCCTTCACCGGTCTGCGTGAGGATTTTGAACTCCCGGGCATTCGTGCCGATCAGTTTTTCCTTTGAAAGACCGGTGAGGGTGAGGTAGGCCTCGTTTGCCATAATGATCTTGAATGCTGAGTCCATGAGCATGATCGGCATCGGGTTTTGCATGACAATGGTATCGGAACGCTTTTTGAGGGCTGCCGCCTCTTCCATCTTCTTTGCGAGGTTCTGCTGGCTGGCACGCTGTTCCGTGACATCGTTATAGACGAGAAGCAGGTGCTCGATCTCGTTTGTGCGGGAAAGGAGGGGCATTACGTACTGTTCGAGGATATGGGTGCCGCTCGGGAGTGCCACCGTAACCTCCCCGAACGCCCGGCGTTTGGTCTGGATCGCGACTTTGGCACCCTCGCCTTTCTGTTCAAGGATTTTGACATTCCGCAGGCTCATGCCGACAACCGCGTCCTGTGGGTACCCGCTCATCTGGATGTAGGCCGCATTTGCCTTGGTGATCGTCATGGAGAGATCCGTCATTAAGATCGGCATCGGGTTCTGCTGGACGATCGTATCGGACGTATTTCTTGCTGCGAGGACTTCCTCCATCTCCTTTTTCTCTTCGGTGATATCGTTATAGACCACAAGGATACTATCCGTTTTTCCTTTGTTACCGGCAATGGGAATGCCGTACTGCCGGAGCCGGCGGACTCCTTTTGGAAACTCCACGACAACTTCTCCGGTGGAACGCATGCCGGTCACGAGGACCTGTTTTAACCCTGTCCCGGTCTTTTCGAGGATCTTAAAATCCCCAAGTGACATGGAGAGCAGCTGGCTTTTTTCGATGCCGGAGAGCGCGACATACGCATCGTTTACCACCCGTATGTTAAAACCGGTATCGACGAGAACGATCGGCATCGGGTTCTGCTGGACAATCGTCTCCGATCTGACCTTCAGCCGTTCGATCTCCTCGTTTTTCTTATGTTTTATCGTGAGATCATCGTAGAGTATGACAAGGGAGGTGACCGAACCTGCACTGTCAAGCACCGGGATGCAGTACTGTTCAAGGGTATGTACACCCGACGGGAACGTAACGGTAAGTTCCCCGACAGCACGCCGTTTATTCTCAAGGGCGGCCTTCGCACCTTCCCCGGAACGCCCTGTAATGGTGAGACCATGGATATTTGTCTTGAGAATCTCGCTTTCAGGGATCCCGCTCATCGCAAGATACGCGGCATTGGCTTCGATGACATCAAACGTTGGCGTGACCACGAGCATGGGCACCGGGTTGTTCTTCTCCATGAACTCTAGCCGCCGTTCGAGCACGTCGATTTTCTTTGCGTACTCTTCCGTCCCCGCTGCCGGTGTTCCCGCAGCTGCCGGGACACCGGAAGGTTCGGCCTTTATCTGGACAAGCGCGGTGTTGATAGCATCTACGAGCGTCGTATACTCGCTCCCGAAATGCGATGCCTCAAGGGGATTTACCGCTTTATTTGCAGCGGCCCCTTTGAGTGCAAGGGCAAGTTCTTCGTTCAACTGCCGCACGTGCTGCGCGATCTCATCGGGAGAATTCCGTCCCGTCGCAGCAGGTGCTCCGACAAATAATGCCTTCCGTCCCGGTCGTTGTTCCGTCATACGTATCCCACGCTTTTGTTATTCTTTTATTATTGTTTTAGTCTGCCTCGTGCACAATACCGGTGGTAGCCGGGCCGGATTTTGACCGGTCGGCCAGATCCCCAAGCACTTTCTCCATGTCAAGCCAGATGATGAGGTCCTTTTTCTTCTTCTCTGCGTCTTCTCCGGAGACCTTGATGATACCCTTGACAAACTGGGAGAACTCTGCTGATATCCCGGTGCCGATCTTCTCAATATCCGCCTCAGGCACCTGTCGGACACTGGAGACATCGTCGACGATGATCCCGACATTGTTCCCTTTTGCCGCCTCGGGAACAAGGACAATGATCTTCTGGTTATCCCGTATTTCCTTGTCGGGCAGCCCGAGAAGCGTATTGAGGTTCATGATGTTTGTGATCTCCCCTCTGAGGTTGATGACACCGGAGATGAACGGCGGCGCCCGGGGGATGGGGGTGATGGGTATCATCTCCACGATCTCACGGGCGAGATTGATATCCAGTGCATACCGCTCCCCGCCCAGCTCGAACTCCACTACGTCGATTGTTGCGGCCATACTTCACCGTATCCTGAATTTCCCTGTTGTGGATTTCAGACGTTCTGCCATATGGGAGAGTTCAGCCGAAGCACTCGCGATCTCCTCGGTCGATGCACTCGTCTCCTCGGCAAGCGCTGCCATATCTTCCATGCGCTGCCGGGTTTCGCGGGAGAGGGTGTTTGTCTGCTCCATGCCCTGCATCACCCGGTTCGTCGCTTCGGCCTGTGCCTCGGTGGCCTTCGTGATCTCAGTCACACCCTGGGCAACGATGTTTGACTCGGATATGATCCGGTTGAGCACATCGATGGTCTGGTTCACGCTCTCGATACCAGCCTGGGTTTCCTTATAGGAGTTCTTTATGGCCGCGGACGTCTTCTCGCTGTTGCTCTGGATAGAGCTTATCAGGGTCTCGATATTGTTTGTTGCGCTCTTGGATTCCCCGGCGAGATTGCGTACTTCTCCTGCGACCACGGCAAAACCGCGGCCGTGTTCGCCGGCCCGTGCCGCTTCGATCGCGGCGTTTAAGGCAAGCAGGTTGGTCTGGCTGGAGATGTCAGCGATCAGCTTGACAATATTGGAGATCTCTTTCATGCGCTCGTTTAATGCCGTGATCTCAGTAACACTTTCTCCAGATATCTTCTCCACGGTCTTCATCTTTGCCGTGGCGATCTTGCCCAGATCTGCTGCCTGGTTGCCCTCGCTTGCCGCCTTCTGGGCGTGGGTCATGAGATCGTGGGTGGTACTTGCGATCTCCTCGATGGATGCAGAGAGATCGGACACATCACTGCTGACCTTTTCGATCTCCGTAAGCTGCTTTTTTGCCCCGTCCGCAGATTCCTGCGTGGAGATCGCCACCTGCTCAGTGGATTTGGAGATCTCCTGCGTGCTCCTGCCGGTCTCGGCAGTCGTGAGATCAAGCTGGTCGGCTGACTTGGAGATCTCCTCGATGACGGATTTTATCGAGAGAATTGCCTTGTTGTAATCTTTCTTTAAGATCACGAGCGGGTCGCTTTCTACGATCTCTGCCACAAACGTCAGATCCCCGTCAGCCATCCGCGAAAGCCCGGTCTCAAGCACACCCGCGCTCTCGGAAAGTGCCTGAGCGGCATTCTGGGAATCTTCCATGAGTTTCTTTATTTCCTGCTCCTGCCGGCGCCGGTCCGTGATATCGTTGTACACAACAAGCAGGCTGTCAACGGCACCGTTTTCATCGAGAAGCGGGATATAATACCAGTCCAGCGTAAGGGTACCTGCGGAGAATTCTATTACCGATTCGCCATGCCCGCGCTGTTTTGATGCAATCGTCGCTTCGACGCTGGCACCTTTATTCTTCTTGTACTTGAAGTCCTTCATCGAGAGACGTGCGACTTCGTCGCGGGAGTACCCGGTCAGTTTCAGGAATGCACTGTTTGCTGAGAGAACCGAAAGGCCGGTGTCGATGGTAAACAATGCATACGGGTTCTCCTCGATGATACGGTCGGCCC
The DNA here is from genome assembly GCA_049516515.1 of Methanoregula sp. GTDB lineage: Archaea > Halobacteriota > Methanomicrobia > Methanomicrobiales > Methanospirillaceae > Methanoregula. The sequence continues at coordinate 8,855 of JBEKTA010000027.1, forward strand.
GTTGTTTAACTTTTTCCGATTCCGCTATTTTGTCATGAAGGTCGGTCGTATCCACCCAGAAATAAAAAGCCCCGTCAACTTCACCGGCCTTATCCAGCATCGGCATCGCCTGAAGGGTGAGGTATTTCCGGGTACCATCCGGCCATTTCACCAGGCACGCACTCACTGCGAGCTTTTTGGTTTCAAAACAGGCATAGAAATGCTCCCCAGAAAGCACGGTGATATCAAAATCGTACAGCCGCTTCCTCATCAGCTCCTCGCGGGTCCCGCGCCAGAGCAGTTCATATTTTTTATTGATGTTGACAATCGCCCGGTCTTTTTTCAGGATCGCAATCGCAAGCGGGTTGTACTTGATCATCGTGTCAGCACGCTGCTTTTTCTCTGCTGTATCGGCAACCTTTGCAATGAGCCGGTTGACCTGCTGTACCAGCGGCAGTATGCTCGCATCTGCGTTTCTCTCATCAACGCGGACAGTCAGATCCCCGTCTGCGGCTTTTTTTACGGTCTGTTCTATACCTGTTACGTCCATTTCATCACCTCATCTGCAATTCTTTTGTATACGCACCCGGCGCTGCTTTCAGGGGAGATATGCGAGATCGGCATACCCCGTTTCTGGGCTTCGTAGACTTCGGGGGAATACGGTACTGTATGTAATTCGGAGAACTTCTTTCCGATCTCGGCGAGCATACCGGCAAGGCGTTCGTGCTCTTTTGCACGCTCTTCTTCTGCTGCCTTTTCTTCTTTTGTAAGGATATGTCGCGGAACAAGGAGGGACCGGAGCCAGCTGACCAGATCGCTTTTTTCCTGAATATCCGGTACAGATACGGAAATTTCCCCGCCTTCGCCCCAGCGCGAGATGATCGCCATATCCACATGGAGATCTTTTCCCAGGTCATGCTTCATATCGTCAAAGATGGTAAAAAGCGGTCCCACACCGTTGAGGGCAAATGACCCGGAATCGAGCGTGACGATAATATGATCCGCGGCAAAAAGCCCGTTAATCACGAACTGCCCCATACTCGGGGGCGTGTCGATCAGGATGAGATCGTAGTTGTCCCGGAGGGGAAGAAGTGCATCCCGCAACACTTCCGCCCGCGAGGCAATCCCGTACAGGTAGGGTTCTGCCCCGACCAGGTCCAGGCTCGCCGGGGCAATATCAATGCCGGATTCGGTTGACCGGATAATATCGGTCATCGAAACCTGAGGAAAACCGTCCACCCGGCTCATGAAAACATCATACATGTTTTTCCGGGCTGATTCCGGGCTGACACCCAGGCCGGCCGTTGCATTTGCCTGGGGATCGCAGTCAACCACCAGCACTTTTTTTCCCGCCAGAACACAGAACCCGGCAATATTCAGGCATGAGGTGGTCTTGCCGGTTCCACCTTTATGGTGGGAGAACGTGATGGTTGTAATGATATCACCTTACTGAATTCTATAGAGGTCTCCTTTTATAGGTTTGCTTTGGCAAAACCAATGGGTATAATATCAGATTTTTTATTTATCGAGTTTTGGGAAACCCCTGTTATCGCGAGCCTGCACGTGATGAGAGGGGCGTGCCTTTCGGCCCGCATCGTTGTTTGCGTTCGCGATGATGAGGTATTATCATCCCGGGGTTATCGTTCTATGGGAAGAATGGCGCAGGACCAGACGTTTTAAGAGCACCAGATGCAGACACCCCTCGCATGCTTTACAAAAGCAGGTACGGGATTTACTCCCGGGATCCTTGTTTCACACGCAGGATCGCGGTCGGGATAAGATCGTTCCTGCCCGGTAAAACATTCAGGTGAACCCTGCCGGTGCAGGGTATAGATTTTTATGGATATACTCTGACAACAGAAGTATGACCGGACGTTCGTGCCTGGCTGTGGGTTTTTTCCTGGTCCTGCTCGTTCTCGCGGCCGGCTGCACATCCCTTTCGGTCGGGAACGTCTCGTACGGGGCCGGCAACCTTTCGGTCACGATCGCGGGTGCCGGAACGCCGGCCGGGACCGGCATCCAGGTACGGGTCTACAAACTGGATGAATTCGAACAGCATGAACTCCTGACAACCGGGACTACGGCCACGCTCTCCGGCACAGAGACCACAGTCGCGATCCCGATGCACCTCGATCCGGGCAGGTACAAGATATTTGTTTACCTTACCACCGATGGACAGCGCGAGGCCGCCGTCATCTGGGATATTACCGTGTAACACACATGACGCGATCCTTCCATGACCTTATCCCGGCAGCACGCGGCCTTGAACCGGCGGACATGGTGTACCGGAACGCGGAGATCTTCGATGCTTTTTCCTGCTCGTGGGAGCAGAACGATCTCGCGGTAAAAGCCGGCACGATTGTCGGGATCGGCCGCTCGTACCGGGGTCTCCACGAGCGGGATCTCCACGGTGCGTACCTCGTTCCGGGCCTGATTGATGCCCACGTCCATATCGAGAGCTCGCTTCTGGTCCCTCCGGAATATGCCCGGCTGGTCGCTTTGCACGGGACGACGACCGTGATCGCCGACCCCCATGAGATTGCAAATGTTGCCGGGGCGGCCGGGATCGACTACATGCTTGCCTGCCGCGACGGGTTACCCGTCGACATCCTGTACATGCTTCCGTCCTGCGTGCCGGCAACTCCGCTCGACATCGGCGGCGCTTCGCTCGATGCCGGGGTACTTTCAGGCTTTTTGGGGCGCGACGGGATCCTTGGCCTTGGCGAGATGATGAACTTCCCCGGGGTGCTCGCGGGAGACCCGGAAATCCGAAAAAAACTCGCGCTTGAACCGGTACGCGACGGCCACGCCCCGCTCCTTTCCGGGATGGACCTCAATGCCTACATCCTTGCCGGGCTCCAGAGCGACCACGAGTGTACGACACTAAAAGAGGCTGAAGAAAAACTCCGGCGCGGGATGTATATTTTCATCCGGGAGGGGTCGACCGAGAAGAACATCGCGGCGCTCATCCCCATGGTCACACCGCAGAACGTATCCCGGTGCAGCTTTTCGACCGACGACTGCCATGCTGATCTTCTCGCCCGGGAGGGACACATCGACCGGTGCATCCGGACTGCCATACGCTGCGGCCTTGAGCCGGAGCTCGCGATCCGTATGGCGACGCTTTCGGCTGCTGAACGCTTCGGACTCTCCGATCGCGGGGCGCTTGCACCGGGCCGGCGGGCGGATCTCTGTATCATTGACGACCCGGTTTCGTTTACCGTAAAAGAGACGCTCCACTGCGGAAAAC